>NZ_WJSP02000002.1 GCF_009720255.1 Agromyces humi
CCTAGGTACGCGGCGTCCGAACGCGAACCAGTAGATGGTCCAGAGGAGGATGACGGCGACCAGGCCGAGGATCACCCACTTCATCGAGGATCCGACGCCGATCATGATCGTCGTTGCTTCGGGGGTGTCCGCGCCGATGTTCTCGAACATGGAACCGACCTGGGGGAGGAGGAACTCACCGGCGACAATGAGGAACGCCAGCACCATCGCGAGGAGCAGGATCGGCTTGAACAGCGAGGAGCGGATCAGCGCCTTGATGTCGGTGGCTTCGACGACGATCATGGCGGCGTTCCGGAGGTTCGCCTGCAGGTCACGCGGGGTCGCTGACGCACGGATGAGCTCACGCGCTACCCGAGGGACCGCGTCTTCCTCGGCGCACATCGCGTCGATGAATGTGGCGCCCTGGTCTCGCATTCGGGCGGCAGCGCGTGTGTACGCGCCACCGATGTTGAACTTCGAGTACTGCTTGCCGAGCTCGGTGAGGGCGCGCTCTTCGGACTCGCCAGCCTCGAGCATGGAGGCGAGGTCTTCGAGTGTTTCGGCGACGTCGTCGAGGCGTGCCTTCTTGCCGACGACGGTGATGAGCTTCTTCTTCTCGCCGACCGGTGTGGGCGGCGCGTACTTCGGCTCCTTCGCCGGCTTCTGCTTCCGGTGACCGCGGGTTTCAGGCGGGGCGACGCCGAAGACCGGCGCGATATCCGCCTGCTGTGGTGCGACGGCCGGGAGCGGCCCGGCGGGGAATTCGAACTGGCTCATGAGAGGTCCTTCACGTTGATGCCTCGGCGGGTCAGGAAGTCGTTCATCGTCTTGCGGTCGCGTGCGGTCTTCGCCGCGAGCTCTGGGGTGATGTGGCCTTCGCCGACGAGGCGGTCGAGTGAGGCTTCCATCGACACCATTCCGGCGGCTTGGCCCTGACCGAGAAGCATCTGCTGGGCGAGCTTCATGTCGCCTCCGAGGATGAGCTCTGAGAACTCTCGTGTGTTGAACGCGACCTCTTGTGCGAGGGCGAGGCCTCCGCCGGTTCTCGGGATGAGCTGCTGCACGACGATGCCGATGAGGACTTGCGCGAGCTGGGTGCGGATGAGCGCTTGCTCGGCGGGTGGGAACATGGCGATCAGCCCGTCGACCGTTTCGGCGGTCGAGCCGGCGTGCATGGTGGAGACGACGAGGTGGCCGGAGGCGGCTGCGGACAGGGCTGCGCGGGCGGTCTCGGCGTTCAGGATCTCGCCGACGAGGATGATCTTCGGGTGGGACCGTTTCGCGTTCTCGACGCCGACGGCGAAGCTTGCGACCTGGGAGCCGACCTCGCGTTGGACGACGAGGGATTTCGCGTGCGGGTAGACGAACTCGACCGGGGACTCGAGCGTGTAGATGGAGGAGGACTCGGTCAGGTTGACGAGGTTCAGGAGCGCCGCGATCGAGGAGCTCTTCCCGGAGCCGGTCTGCCCGGTGAACAGCAGCAGCCCTGACGGCTGGCGGATCGAGTTGACCAGCGACGGTGTGAGGCCAACCCGTTCGATGGTGGGGACGTCGCGGGAGATGATTCGGATCGTGAGGCTGGCGCCTTCAATGTCATGCCGGACGGCGAGGCGCCCGCGGTATTTCGAGCCGACGTCGATGGATGCGTCGCCTTGGAGGTCACGTTCGAACCGTTCGAGCCCGCCGGGGAGGAACGCAGCGACGATCGCAGTGACGAGCTCGGCGGTGATCGGTACGGGGCTGTCAGCCATGTGGAGGGTGGCTTTGTCCTTCACGTACCAGAGGCCGCGGCCGGCGGACATGTGGATGTCGGAGCAGCCGTTGTCGCCGAAGTAGTCGAGGAACCGACCGATGATGGCTCGCGCGTCGAGGTCAGACATGGGCGCCCCGTTCACCGCTGGCTTCGAGCGCGTACGCCTCTTCGAGGGTGAGTTCGCGGAACGCTGCCGGCAGCGACGTCTCGACCTCGGACGTGATCTCGGGCTCGAGGGGTGTGTCGTCGGTGTGCTCCACCTGGTCGACGAGGATGTCGGTCTCCACCTCGGGCTCGGTCTCCACCTCGGTCTCCACCTCGGGCTTGGGCTCCTCGAGCACGATCTCGTGTCCCAGCACCCGGTGCGCTTCCGCCTGGTCGGTGGTGCCTTCAAGGATGAGTTCGCGGATGCTCTGCTCGAACGTCGTCGAGTTCGCCTTGGCCGCCTCGCGGATCCGTCCGAGACTGGTGTTCGCAATCACCTGGTCGGCGAACTCATCGGTGACGCGGAGCACCTCGTGGATCGGTGCGCGTCCGAAGTAGCCGCCGAACCCGTCGACCTTCCGGACGAGGCGCTGCGAGATGACGCCCTGGAGCGCGTCAAGCACCGACAGGGCTGAGTCTTCGGACAGTTCGATGAGACGCAGCACCGCGGTGACGTTGTCGGTGGCGTGGATGGTGGAGATGACACGACGACCGGCCTTCGCCATGCGGACCGCGGCGCCGGCGGTCGCGGCGTCGCGGATCTCGCCGATGAAGAGGGTGTCGAAGTCCGCGCGGACGAGGTACCGCATGATGTGACCGAAGCCGGCACCGACCTCCTCGTTCACCTCGATCTGCTCGGCGCCGGGGAGGACACGCTCGACGGGGTCTTCGACGGTGATGGTGGCGAAACCGTCACCACCGACTTCGTAGATGGCGGCGTGCGCGGTAGTGGTCTTGCCTTCACCCATCGGCCCGGCGATCAGGGTCATCCCACCGGGGCGGGCGAACAGCTCGCGGCTGGCGGTGAGGTTGTCGTCGGTGAAGCCGAGCTCTTCGAGGTGCTTCAGCTTCCCGATTGAGGGAAGACGGAGGACGATCTTCTCCCCATCGTTGAACGTCGGGAGGAGGACCGCTCGAACGCGGTACTCGCGATCGTCGATCTCCAGCGGATACTTCCCGTCGGCGGGGACCTGGCTGGAGCTGGTGGGCAGCTCGGCGGCGGTCTTCAGCTGGTTGAGCGCTGTCGACGCGTCGCGTCCGGTGACGCTGGCGACCAGTTCGAGTTCGCCGTCACGTCGGGCGAGGACGTTGAGGGTCCGTTCAGCCGGCAGCCCGCCGGTCAGGTTCAGGTGGACGTCGGATGCACCCGCACGGACGAGGTCTCGGAGGACGTTTGCGAGGTACGCATCCCGGGCGTTGGTTCCCGAGGTGGCGTAGGTGCCGACGGAGTTCGCGAGGGTGGGCCGATCCGGGCGAACGGGCTCGGGCTCGGGCTCGGGCTCGGGCTCCGGCTCGGGTTCCGGCTCCGGCTCGGGTTCCGGCTCCGGCTCCGGCTCCGGTTCGGGTTCCGGCTCTGCCGCGAGCTCTTCATCGTCATCTTCTTCGAAGATCGACCCGTCGAAGGTGGGTTCCTCGTCCTGGAAGAGCGACGCGTCGAAGCTCGCTTCGCCGGCCTGCTCGGTGAACCAGGTGATCGGTGTCCCGGACGACCAAGGTGGTGGCGCCGGCAGTTCCTCATCGAGGCCGTTACCGTCATCGTCGGCGGCGACCGGTTCTGCGCCGGCATCGGCGCCGACCCCGAATGTCGTTGGGTTCCAATCCCAGGCGGGTGCCGCGATCTCACCGGGTGCGCCCTCGTCGACGACGGTCGCCGGCGGGAGCACTTCGAGCTCCGGCACCACCTCATCCGGCGCCTCCTCGTCGGAGGAAGCGACCGGGCTGAGGTCCGGCGAGATGTTGATCACCTCGCCGATCGCGTTGAACGTGACCCCCGCGTTCTCGTAGGCGGGGACGGTCGGGTCTGGGATCTCCTCCGGAGCCGGTTCGCGCGCTGGCTCCGTCGTAACAGACACCTGGCTCGCCGGCAGGATGGCGTCAGGGAGCTTCGGCCTGGTCGCGTGCAGAAGGTCGAGGACAGGGTTGTTGGAACGGGGGCCACTCATACCCCAATGACATGCGGCGAAGGGCTATTACACGACTGAGCTTCGCGGGCAATTGATTCAGAGCAGTGGGCTGTTCACTTCGCCGCGCCAGATGTCCTCAGACTGTTTGACGAGGTCGTCGAAGCTGACTCCTCTGGAGTCGCACCAATGCCGGATGTCGGCGAGTACACCGACCGTGTTCTCCACCTCTGCCTTGGTGGCGTCGAGCGGCTCGACGGGAAACTCTTCACCGGTCCAGGCGCTCAGTCCACGGACTGCCCTTCCGGCTCCGGCGACGGTCGCGTTGTCGCTTTCAGCCGTGATGGTGTCGTACAGCTTCCCCTGCACCAGCGCCGCAAACTTGCCGCCCATAATCGGGTCGCTGAGCGACTGGTTCAATGCGTTGATGAGGATGGAGCGAGCGCGATCGTGGACGATCTTCCCCCAGGCGATGATCGCTTCACGTTCCTCTTGCGTGAGGTGCTCGAACCCTTCGTCGTTGTCGTCGAAGTCGAGTGTTGACCGTGTGGGTGTGTCGTCGCGTGTGCCTGGGCGCCAGAACATGACGGTGTCCAAGCCGAACTGCAGGTATGTCCGCAGGCCGGATCTGAACTCGAAGGTGATGGCCGGTTGGCCGATGTCAGGTAGTCGGGGGAGTGAGTCAGGGGAGATGTCGATCGAGTGGAGGACCAGGGCGATGGGAAGGGCCCTGGTGACACGCACCGGGTCTCGTCGGGCTTGAACGCCGGGGATACCTGGCCATTCGTCATTGGGTGCGGCGGGGTCCTGAGTTGGTCCCATATCGGGTTCCTTCTATTGGAGCGATCGGGTTGTCGCGTGACATTCGACGGGTGGGGCCGCCGGCTTGGATGAGTTCGGGTCTCGCTCCGAATTGTGTCGAGGCATCGTACACGCCGCGGTTGTCATGTTGTAACAGATTGGGTGAACAAACGACAAAGCCTCACCGTTCGGGTGAGGCTTGTCGTGGGCCCATCGGCCAGCTTTGAGCGGGTCAGCCGATCCGCGTCAGGCCGACGATCGCCATGTCCGCCGACGACCCGTTGAGGCAAGTCTGGTAGACGAGGTCGAACCCGCGGGGAAGGTCAGCGGTGGTCGCGACCGCCTGGTTGAGGCGGGCGGCGATCCCCTCGACGCGATACAGACCGTCGAAGCCGGCACCGTGGACGCGGACCGTCGCGCCGGCCCAGAGCGGGAAGTCCCAGCCGCCGCACGACCAGTGCTCAGCGATGCCGTTGATGCCGTAGTTCGGCGAGACGTTGACCGACCCGTTGCACGCGTCGATCTCGGACTGGAACCCCGTGGTCCATACGTACTCGTCGTGGTCGACTCCGCCGCCTCCGCCGCCTCCGCCGCCGCTTGACGGGGCAGGGGACCAGTCATCGTCCGAGTCGTCGTAGTCGGACCAGGACGCCTCTTCGGCCGCCGCAGCGGCCGCGGCTGCAGCGGCCGCTGCGGCGGCCGCTTCCTCCGCCGCCTTGCGTTCAGCTTCGAGGCGCGCCTGCTCGTCGTTCCAGGCCTTCACGGCAGCATCGACGGCCGCCTGCGCTTCACGGATGCCGGCTGGGATCCCGGTGACCTCCTTGCCGACCTGCCCGTCGAGCTTCGCGAGCTTTGCGGCGGCGGCCTTGTACTCGTCCGGCCGGTCCCAGTAGTCCGCGTCGGTCGGCTTCGCAGTGCGGTGCACCTTCGAGTCCTTGGCGAGCTGCTTCTTCGCGGCCTTCACCGCCTTCGAGCTCTCGTCGATCCTGACCTGCAGTGCCGCGCGTGCGTCCTCGGAGAGGACCTTGCCGGCTGACACCTCAAGGGTCTTCGCCGCGGAGGCCAGGTACGCGTCGGCGGTGGCGATCGCGCCGAACGAACGCAGGCGGTCAAGGTTGAACTTCGTCGACGCGTCGTCGAACGCGGTCACGGCGCTGTCAAGCGCGATGCTTCGTGAGGCGTCGATCACGCCAACGCCGACGATCACGCCGACGGTGGCGGTCACAGCCATCGCGGCCTGCCATACCGGGCGGCGTTTCCACCAAACGTGCTTCTCGTCGATGGCGGTGGCGTCTTCTGCGACGTCGTTCATGGGCGGGGGCTCCTTCTGTCGGCCGACATCAAGGAGCCATGCGGCGGAACAGGAGCCGCGGCGCCGGTCAGTGCCCCGTGGCCCCTTCGACGGGAGGTTCCGGAGTGGGGGTCGGCGATGGCGACGGGGTCGGCGTCGGAGTCGGCTTCGCAGGTGCCGGCTTCTCAGGCTCCTTGTCGTCGTCCTTCTCGGTGCCCGCGCGAGCGCGTTCCTCCGCGACCGCCTTGTCGACGGCTTCGGCGACGAGCTTGTCGACCCGCTCCTTCTCCTTCGCCTCGAGATCGGCCTTCTCCTTGGCCTTCTTCTCCTCAGCGGCCTTGCGGTTGTCGTCGACCTTCTGCTTTGTGATCTTGTACTGCTCCGCGAGGATCTCCTGGCGGTCCTTCGCGGTCTCCCGCAGCCAGAAGATCGCCAGCTCGTCCTCGGGCTTCGCGCCCTTCAGATGGTCGTAGGAGTCGCGGAGCGTCTCCACCATCGCCGGGTTCACATCGAACCGAGAGCCCAAGTCCGCTTCGGTGCGGCCGAGCACCGTGTCGATCAGACCTTCGAACTGGCGGTACAGGTCGAGGTAGCGGACCTGCAGGTCGACCAGGTCGTTCGACTTCTCCGCAGCTTCCGCGGCGGCAGCGTACGACTGCTTGTACGCGGTCAGCTGCTGCGCCGGCACCGCCAACTTCAGGTCATCCGCGGCGGACTTCGACACCTGCACCAACCAGCGGATGTCCTCCTTCGCACGGCCGACCGCGGCGTCCGCGTGGGTGTTCTTGATCGCGGTCGCGTTCCCCGAGTCGGAACTCGCGACGTTCACTGCGTCGAAGATGGCAGACAGCGCGGGGATGGAAACACCCGCACCGACCGCTGCGACGACGACCACGGTGACGACCGTCTTCGCCGCCTTCGGCATCCGGCGCTTCACCTTCGGCTGCTCCGGGAACAGCTCCTCCTGCGAGTCGTTCGACAGCTGGATCAGCGTGTCGAAGCTGAACTCGTCGCGGTTGTGCGGAGGTGTGGGGTCGGTCGGCATTCCAAGCTCGATTCGTGGTGCGGGTTTCGAATCAGTGCTGGGCCAGCTTTCCCATCAACCCTCGAGACGCTGTCTATAGACCCCGCGCCTGACAGCGCCCCTTGAGGAGGGGAGGTCCGGCTGGCCCAGCCGGAGGCCGGTGTTGCTGGCCTCGGGAAAAGGACATGCGGCGAAAATCTGAGGTGCTGAAAGTTGGCGGTCAGACAGTCGCCAGACGGTCCCGGAGCCGCGTCGTGGCAGGCGGCGGCAGGTGCCGTGACGGGCACCGGTGCACGCTCTCACCGACGTTGAACCGGTGGCAGGCCGGGCATTCCCGGACGTCGACGCGGTGTCCGCCGCGGACGAGCCGGTTGTACGCCGACCCGACAGATGATGCGGAGAAGAACGCTCGAGCCTGCTGCTCCGTGACCCGGTAGCCGTACAGCTTCTCCCGGATCCGGATGGCGAGCACCCCGCGGCCGCGGTCGTACCCGGCGGCGGTGATGAACGAAGACTCCTCGCGGGGTTCCTCGACCTTCCCGCCGGCAGCGGCGAACCGTTCGGCGCGGCGCTGTGCGAGCTGCCGGGCGTCCTCGATCGCGAGGCGCGGCCGGCGTGCCTCAAGGACCGCGCCGACCGCTTCAGCGATGAGCTCGGCTGAGCCTGGCGGGAACCCGAGGCCCTGCACAGACCATTCGTTTGCGCCGTTCTGCGTGACGCGGACCGTACCGGTGATCTGCCCGCCGGGGAACGAACCGGCGACGGGGAACTCGAACGTTCCGCCGTGGTTGTACGAATACCGCTTCACCGCGGCTGCGGACGGCATCTGCACTGAGATGTCCTGCCCGCGGTACGTGGCACGGTGCGTGCGGCGGCCGCCGTCGACGACCGGCAGCTGCGGGTAGCCGGCGTCCGGCACTGGCGAGGCGAGCGCGAACGTGTTCGGCTGCTTCGCCGGCACGTACCCGGCCGCCGCGAGGGCGGCCTGACGCTGCGCGAACTGCGCCTCGGTGACCCCGTCGGCGGACAGGGTGATGCCGTGCGGTGTCTGCGTCTTGAACGTGTACTGGCCGCCGGCGCCTCCGGCGGCGAGCTTCGGGATGCGAGGCTGAGCGGCTGTCATGCCGCTCTACGTGTGCGGGGCGAGCTTTACTCCACGAGGATCTCCGCTCTTGTGTCTCCGTCACGTAGGTCCACCCCCGTGACGGTGATCTTCCACCGGTCACCGTCTTGAGTGGAGAACGAAGCTCCTGTTTCCATGAGAAGCGTGCCTTCGTGCCAACTGGGGTACGTCTGCGTCTGATGCGGCTCGAGTCGCCGGTACCTGAACGAGTGGATCAGTGCGACCCCACGGGTCGACGCGGCAGTCCATCCGGGCCGGTCCGCCCAGAAGGGGAGGCGGAGCTCGACCGTCACCGTTGGGCCGTCGTCGCCGTCCTGGGCGACGACGAGCAGCGGGTCCTGTAGGACTGACCCATGGGCGGTCGTCCAAGATCTGATCCATCGCCGCTCACCGCGGCGGATCCTCGCCACACGCCCCTGAGATTCGAAGACTTGAGTGTTCCAGAAGCGACGCCACACGTGGGCGGCGCAGGGCGGGACCGTGTTGCTCCAGAAGTCCGGCCCCTTGATAAGTTCTGCGTGTTCCCACCCCGCGAACGGTTGGACGACCTCCATCTTCGGCCATTGGTCGCCCATGACGTCCCACTTGTCGTTGTACATGTGGCCCGTCTTGTCGTCGTCCGCCATGATGACGCCGAAGGCATCCTGGAACCCCAGCAGGTGACCGACCTCGTGAAGGTAGTAGGGCATGAGCGCATCCTGGGCAAGGACGGTGGTGTCGTTTCCCTGGGTTCCGGCGTTGAGTTCTGGAGGGTTCATGAAGGCGATCACTCCGTCGAAACCATTCAGGTTGAACCCGTCGTTGGCGGCTCTTTCCCGCACCGCCGCGGCGATCTTCGCCCGGTCGTTGCGGAGCTCAGCATGGCTTCGCCCCAGCCTCAGCCATGCGTGGTTCGGAAACTCGAACGAAGGCCTCAGCATGTTGAGGGTGGACCGCATCCAGTAGTCGCGGACGCTGTACCCGTTGCTGGTAGTGAAGATATCCCTGACCATGTCCGCATGCCAGATCACACTCGGCCTGTAGTTGTCGCCGAACGGATCGTCGAACATGTACTTGAGCACGGCGATCCGGTAGTCCTGCTTGGCAGCCACGATGCGTCCCCCAACGCTCTGCTTGCGCTGGTCGCCGCATTGAGAGCCCTCGACGGCCGGCTCGGATGCGGCAAGGATAGCGGTGTGCCGGCACGGCGACCACCCCGACAAGAAGGGCCCCACCGGAAGGTGGGGCCCTCTGCTGGTTCGGTCCCGCTTACGCGGCGACGAGCTCGCGGTGCTTGGCGGCCAGCTCGCCGATCTTGATCGGGTTGAACCCGGACCAGTGGTCGTCGTCGGTGATGACGACGGGCGCCTGCAGGTAGCCGAGCGACTTGATGTGGGCGAGGGCCTGCTCGTCGACCGAGACGTCGATGACGTCGTACTGGATGCCCTTGCCGTCGAGCGCGCGATAGGTGGCGTTGCACTGGACGCAGGAGGGCTTGGTGTAGACGGTGACGGTCATATCGGTGATGCCTTTCGGGTGAGAAAAGCGCCCTCTGCGAAGGAGGACGCTTGGTGGTCGTGGTGTATCTGTGTGCGGCGGAATCGTGTGCCGCGGGGATGTTTCCTCTTCACAGATCACATGCGCGGGGAGGCGTCCCGCGACCTCTGCCGCGGCGGAGATTTTGACCTGGGTGCGAGGAGTGAGCCTCTGGATCACCTCCGCGAGGGCGGAGAAGGAGCGAATGCTGAGCCGCCGTTGTATGGATCACCTCCGCGGAGTGGCGGAGAAGGACGTCGATGCCTCGAGTGGGCTCTGGATCACCTCCGCGGTGTGCGGAGAAACGGGTCGAGTGCTTTGGTGGGCTCTGGATCACCTCCGCTAGGGCGGAGAACTGTCTGGGACCCTAAGGCGCGGGCAACGGATCACCTCCGCGGTGGCGGAGAAACCCCCACGTTCAGCCGGGATGGACCATGAGATCGTAGCCGTACAGGTCGGCGAGGGAGTGGATGAACGTCTGCTCGTCGGTCGGGTCGATGAACGAGACGTCCCCGGTGGGCAGGGGCACGTCGGTGTAGGGGGCGTAGTCGGTGCTGACGAGGACCAGCGGGACGGGGCCGTCCCAGTTGCCGGCGTACTGGTTGGTCGCCTGCCCGCGCGGTGCGAGGAGTGCGGTGGCGACCTCTTCGTTCGCGGCGGCGAGGTCGAACCATTCGGTCGCTGCGATGAGCTGCGCCTGGGATCGGTTGGCGATCATGGAGGCGGCGTGCACGCGTGCGATGAACGCGTCGACGTCACCGTCGTAGGAGTCGGGGAGCTCGGCGTAGCCGGGGATCAGCTCGGCGGCGAGGTCGGTGAGGGTGTCGGCGTACACGGTTCGGTCGCCGGTGTTCAGGGCGAACGGCCACGGGGTGCCGTCGTCCTTCAGGACGTGGTCGATCTCCTCGGTCACGAGGGAAGCCATAGGCGGCTCCTTCCGGGTCTGCGGCGTCGGGGCACGCCGGCTACCAGCACCATGCGCGGGTAATCATCGCGAGCTGGGACGTGCCGTTTCCGGGTCAGGCGGCGACCGGGTCGGCCCAGAAGGTCAGGTCGTCCTCGAGCTGCTCACGGCTCGGGAAATAGTCGAGTTCGAAATCCTCGCCGAACATCATGTTGATCGTCTCCTCGCGGGGGTGCAAAGCGTGTGCGAGGAAGACATGCGGCAACTACCGGAACACCGGTGGGACGGTCGGTTCCGCGTCGACGACGGCCGGCCGGAGGCTTTCCGGCTTCTCCCACTTGGATGCCGTCCAGCTGCCACGGTCGACCTCGGCGGGGAACTCGTCGTCGAAGGTGACGTCGAGGCGCCCGTCGAACTTCGCGATGCTGGTCTGGGCGGTGTTCGCGTCGAGGATCGACAGGTGCACACCTTCGAAGCTGACGCGGCGCTTCTGCGTGCTCGGCAGCAGCTTCGCGTCGTCGACGGCGCCGTCCCAGACGATGTCCAGTCGGGTGTTGCCGTGCCAGGGGATCCCGGACGCGGCGAGCTCAGTTGCGGCCGCGATCGCGGCCGGGTCGTTCCGGTCGACGCCGTGACGGGCGAGGATCCCGAGGATGACGTCGCGGCGACCGTTGAGGTTCCATTCGATGTCGTCGATACCTTCGGCTTCGAGGAGGAGGGAATCGCCGAGCGGTGCGCGGAGCGTCCGGTCGGGGGTGATGCGGTTCATCTCAGGGATCGGGTCGACGAGGTTTCGCTTCTCGATCTTGTCGACGATGAGCTCACGGCTCTCGGAGTGCAGCTGGTCGAAGTCGACACCGGCGTCGGCGGCGAGGTTTCGGGCGAACTGCTCCGCAGCGTCTCGGCGGCGGTCCTCGAGGCGAGCCATCGCGGACCGGTGGGCCTTCCACGGCTGCCCGGCGAGGAGCTGATTCGTCTCCGCGGGGGTGAGCGCGTCGTCGTCCTTCCAGATGTCCAGCTCGATCCCGTACGCCGGAAGGGCGGCGAGTTGGTCGTCGACGAGCCACGCGGCGCGTTCCTGCCCGATCCTGTCGAGCGTGACCGCCCCTGCGGTCTGGTGCTTCTGGGCGAACTCGCCGCTGATGACGCTGTGAAGGTTCCCGCGGGCATCCTGTGTGGTCTGAGGCATCTTTCGTACGTGTGCGGCGGCGGCACTCTCGCCAACCCGCTTCGCAGTGTCGTACGCTTCGGCCATGTCGAACACACCGGCGCCGGGTTGGTACAGCGACCCGTCAGGCGCGCCGAACCTCAGATGGTGGGACGGTGCCTCCTGGACAGAGCACATCCGTGTTCCGAACCCGCCGATGGCAGCACCGCCGCCGAACTCGGGCCCGCCGGGGCTGCCTGCCGCAGCAGTATCCGCCGCCACGCACATCTCGTCGACGTCGTCGACGGGAGTCATTCAGGACACGCGGACCGGTGAGCAGAAGGTCGTAGGCCCCGCGTCGATCGTCCTCGGGCTTCTCTCGATCCTGCTGTGGCCGGTCGGGGTTGTCGCGCTGCTCGCGATCGCAGCTGGGATCATCGCGATCATCATCGACCGGCGTCGCGGCGGGATCTCCGGGAAGGTGACCGGGTGGATTGGGATCGCGCTCGGCGCGTTCGGCGGTTTCATCACCTATGGGAACTTCCTGACGGGCCTCAACCAGTCGATCGAGGGTCTGGCGTACTAGGGCATGTCGAACCCTTCACCTGGCTGGTATCAGGACCCGACTGACTCGAGGACGACGCGTTGGTGGGACGGCATGCGATGGACGGAGCATGTCGCCCCGTTGGCCCCGCAGGTTCCTGTCTATCCGACGCTGCCTGGGGCTGCGGTGCCGGCAGAACCGGAACGGCCCGCCCGTCAATGGTGGGATAGCCGGAACGGATGGGCGATCGCCGCGGCGCTCGTGGCGATCATCTCCCTGTTCATCAACCCGTTCCTCATCTTCGGGATCGTCGCGATCATCCTCGGCGCGGTCGGAGTGGGGATGGCCGGATCTGCAGGGTACGGGCGCGCCCAGGCGATCGGCGCGATGTCCGTAGGGGCCCTCGCCACAGCATGGTCGGCGTACCAGCTGTTCCAGGCAATGAGCTAGAGCAGGAAGAGCAAGGGCGGGGATCGGGCCGCGGCTAGAGTTCGGCAATGGCCAAATGCGTCCGCTGCGGAAAAGAGTTCGACGTCGACGACTCCCGCGAAGAGTTCAACGACGAGTTCGACGGAGACGTCGACTACGACGAGGAGTACGCCGGGGAAGTCTGCGCGAACTGCGCCATCCCGGACACCGAGTCGAACATCAACGCCGGCGCCGCAATCGACATGATGAACGGCGAGATCGCCTACGACGCCGATCACGTCGAGCGGTGGCTCTGAGCAGGCTTGCGCTTGCGCGCCCGT
Organism: Agromyces humi; assembly: GCF_009720255.1. Taxonomy (GTDB): domain Bacteria; phylum Actinomycetota; class Actinomycetes; order Actinomycetales; family Microbacteriaceae; genus Agromyces; species Agromyces humi. The sequence continues at coordinate 12,936 of NZ_WJSP02000002.1, forward strand.
CCTAGACGATCGACCAGTAGTACACCGACGCGCCTGGGTGCATCTCGCCGATCGATTCGTCGACGGAGCGGAAGTCAGTGGGGTCGGTGTGCCCGGCGAAGTAGATGGTGATCCCGCCATCCTTGCCCTGCTCGACACGGGTGACGGTGCCGGTGTGGTCCCTGTCGCCGGAGTTGTCCCAGTCGAACTGGACGATGTCGCCGACCTTCACCTGTGATCGCTGCGCATCGGTGAGCTGGGTGGCACGGTCGGGATGCGCGGCGAGGTAGTCGCGGAACAGGGTGGACGACACCCACGCCTTCGCGTGGTCGATGTAGCCTTCCTCGTCCTTCGAGTACCACCACTGGTCATCCATCTGCCAGCCGCGCGCGAGGAGGCCCTGGGAGGCGAAGTTCACGCAGTCGCTGTCGGCGAGGTACCCGAACTCCGAGTTCTGCGTCGACTGCCAGTTGGAGAGGAGGTAGTCGACCTGCCCCTGCACCGGTGCGGTGAGCGGCTTCCCGTCGAGGTTGCCGGGCCCGGCTTCCGGGCCGGTCTTCGGCTTGGGCGCCTCGGTCTTCGCCGCCGCGGCCGGGGTCTCAGCCTTCGCCGGCGCGGCCGGCGATGCGATCGTGAGTCCGATGCTGAGGCCGAGCGCAGCGCCCAGGCCGATCCCGACCCCGAAGTAGATGCCGATGAGCTGGCGGGTGGAGGTGCGTGTGGTTCGGACGGGGTTCTGCATGTGCGCGGTGAGGCTTCCTCTGGAGGGGCGGACAGTCGCACTCACCATGCGCGGGATTTCAGTCGGTGGCGGTCCAACGGTCGAGGTGGATGACTCCTCGGCGGGCGCCGGCTTCGTAGACGTCCTCGTCGGCTGAGGCGAGTGAGCCGAGTTCGTCGAGGATCTTCCGCAGCTCGATGGTGAGTGCAGCGCCGTCACCGACGCTGTCCTCGTTGTAGTCGTAGAGGACGTTGAAGTCGGCGTCGACGATCTCGTAGACGATCGGGGTGGCGCCGTCCAGGTCGTCGTGGTCGACGATTGCGTCGCTGGCGTCTGGGAAGTAGTGCCGGACGGTCCGTGCGACGCCGCGGGCGACCGACTCGTTCAGCTGCCGTTCCGCTTTCCGGTAGGCGCGCTTCGCGACGTCGATCTCCGCCCAGACGAGGCGGACATGCTCGTCCAACCCGAGGCCGGTTTCGGCGGGGGACTGCGGTTTCTCGGTGAAGCGGCCGTCGGCGGGGGAGTGGAGGTTGTCGTTCGCGTCGCGGATGGTCATACGCGTATTCGTGTGCGGCGGATGCCGCGCATGGCGGTGGCATGGAGAAGACGCTGACGATGGTCGAGGACGCCGACGGCGACGGGGTCTGCGGGCACTGCGGCCGCGAGGGGATCCGGTGGCTGGCGACGTTCGATGACGGCGCCAAGGTGGGCTTGCAGTGCGCTCGGAAGCACCTCGGTGTGAAGGTGTCGGTGAAGGATGTTGCTTGGTCGACAGGTTTCCGTCCGGTCGCCCAGCACCGGGAGCACGGCCTGACGTTCGTCCTCTGGGACAACGGGCGTATGACCAACACCACCCGAAACGGGCTCCTCGACGCGGTCGGCGGCGAACGAGCGGTGTGGGAGCGGAACGGCTGGCTCTGACGCCGAGCCGTTCCTTCCGCCACTTCAGCGGACGTGCTTCCGCCCCTCGAGGTAATATCCCGCCCACTCGTCCTGGTCGACCGGGGCGACGTACCAGCCGGCACGCTCGCGCTTGTCGCGTTCACGTTTCGTGTCACCGGCCATGTCCTTCCACGCCGACTCCGCGGTGGGGTACACGGAGAAGCTGGACAGGCCGTACATGCTTCCCTTGGCGACTCCGTTCTCGTCGAACAGCACCCAGAAGTCGGGGATCTCGATGGTGGTTGGCATGGTGCTCCTAACGCTTCTCGAGGCCGGCGAGGAGGTTCTCGGCGACGTCACGGTCGATCGTCCACATGACGTCGGCGCCCAGCGCCCACCATGCGACGAGGTCGGGGTGGTGCGACGGGACACGTCCGGTGAGGAGTACGTCTCCGAAGCCGTGCTGCTCCTTGGTCCGCATCTCATCGACGATCCAGTCGTTCAACGCCGTCCACGCGGCATCCTGGAACGCGGCCGCCGTCACGACTAACACCTCGAGGATCTGCCCGTCGCGGGTGAATGACTGACCCTCGATGGTTGGGTTGCCGGCGGCACGGATGCGGGTGAGCGACTCCTTCTGGCGGCCAACCTCGGACTCGGCGGAACCCATGTAGTCGAGACGGAAGTACTTGTCGATGCCAACGGCGCCTTCGCGGGCGGCGCGCACCGGTTTGGTGAGTCGCTGCACCAGGTAGAACTGGTCGGCGTTCACGTGGTCGGTGTCGATCGCCGGGTCGTCGTTGCGGGGCATGAGGGTCTCCTTCATCTCGTGACCGTACATGCGCGGGCGAGTCAAGGGGGCGAAGCACCTCTTGCCCGGGAACCTGTCCACGCGCAAGATGAGATTCCGTCACCCATACCCGAGGGGAGGCACGTCGATGGCTGCGCCCAAGCCAGGCGAGAAATACCGGAACGTCCCGACAGGACGAACCTTCATCGTTCACCAGATTCGGTCGGGCGAGATCCAGATCCAGAGCGTCGACACTCGCTTGCTCCATTGGCTCACGATTCCTGGTTTCCACCGGAACTACCGGCACTTCAACGAGCAGGAGGAACCCCGCCGCGCATGACGTCTCCGACAGAAGGAGACCAATGACCGCCACCGCCACCGCCGAGGAGTTCTGGCAGCAGCTCATCCCCGAAGGCCGCGACTACGAGATGGTCCGCCGCGACCAGCTGCAACCGGGCGACGTCGCTGTCTCCTCGCACTACGGCGTCCGCACTGTGAAGCGGATCACCCTCGCAGGGATGAACGGCGAGACCACCCAGATCGACTGGGAGGGCGGCGCGTGGATCCACCCGATGCTCGAGCGGAACGACAGTCACCTCCTCATCCCTCGCCTCTCCCGGAACCTCACCCCCGCCATCCGGACATTCGCCGACGACACCTCCGCAGGCATCTGGATCGGCGGGACGTGCTTCCGAGTCGAAGTCCAGGACGGCGAGGTCACCTTCTACGTCGGCGACGACGTCGAAGAGGAGTCGGTGTGGTCCCAGCATGTCGGAGCGGTCCGATGACCGCGCCTCGGACCCGCCAAGAACTGATCGACGGAGCCGTCGAAGCGCGCGTCGAGACGGCCGCCGCAACGTGGCGCGATCCGGCGAACGATGCCGAGGTCGCCGCGATGGAGGAGACCAAGCAGATCCTCGCCCGGTGGTCCCGAGACGACGCCGAGTTCTACCTCGAGTACTACGCGAAGGCGCTCGGCATCACGCTCGGCTAGGCCGCGGCCGCGAACCCTGCGCGGGCTGCGGTGATCGTGATGCCGTCACCCTCGAGCCGCCGTGCGCTCTCGGCCGCGTCGATCCAGTCGAGCGTCGGATACGCACCGACCGGCACGACCGAGTGCAGCACCGTGGTCGGGTAGACGTGCACGAGGTTGAACGCCCGTGCGCCGTCCCTTCCACGGGTGCCGCCGACCGGGACGTTGAGATCCTGGGTGTAGCAGGACGCTGACGCGACGGACACTGGGACGCCGGCGAACGTCGCCGCCGAGGAGTAGTGCAGGTGCCCGGCGATGATCGACCGGATGTCGCTGCCCTCGACGACCTCGCGAAGGCCGACCTGGTCGCGGAGTTCCACCGCCACGGCGAGGTCGAGCACAGAGGGGATCGGCGGGTGGTGCATCGCGAGGATGGTGCCGTGCGGCGCCGGGATCGCCAGCTCCTCAGCCAACCAGTCCAGCTGCTCAGCGGTCACCAGACCGTGATGCTTGCCGGGGACCGTGGAGTCCAACGTGATGACCCGGAGCCCGTTCACATCGTCGACACGGTCCACCGGCCGGTACGAGTCCACGAACTCGCCGAGCAGACGGCGCCGGAACGCCGCCCGGTCGTCATGGTTGCCCATCACCCAGATCACCTGCGCGCCGAGACGCTCAGCGACAGGATCGACGATCCGCCGCACCCGGTCGTACGCATCCGGTTCGCCCTTGTCGGCGATGTCCCCGGTGAACACGATCGCTTCCGGCCGGCCACCGGACGCTTCGAACTCGTCGAACAGCTGCTGCAGGTGCGCCTCCGACGCGACCCGGTCGTACAAGCGGCCGCCGCCGGCGAGAAGATGCGTGTCGCTGACGTGGAGCAGAAAATGATCCGGGCGCGGGTACTCGGATCGGATCACTGCGCAGCCTCGGCCATCTTCAGTGCGTGTGCGGCGGCCGCGGCGCCGCGGAGGCGCGGCTCACCGCGGTCCGGTTCGTGACCGAAGCCGCCTTCGGTGACAAGACGGGACTTGGGCCGCGGCCCGTCCGATTCGGACTCCAGGCGAGGGGCGAACTGGTCGATCTGCGCCGCCGTCGGGGCCCAGTTCTCAGTGGTCGGGACACCGAGTGCCAGCAGCGCCTGCCGGTAGTCGCTCGCGGATGCGTAGAACGACTTGTACACGAACGGCTCAGACCCTTCGAGCTCGGCGGCCCCGACACCCTTCGCGACTCGGGCGTCGGCGCGGATATTCGCCGGGATCTGCGGCACCGCCGTCTCGTCGTTGTACGCCTGCGATCGGGCCTGCTTCGACGGGTTCGAGCCCTGAAGGATCTTGTGCCCGACCTTCGCCTTGAGCGACGGGCCGATGCCGGTGTTGTTGTTCTGAACCTGCGTCGACAGGATCATGCGCATGCCAACGAAGCGTTGCTGCGAGATGATTTTGGAGATCAGTGACGCGAGAGCCACCTTCAGCAGGTTCTCCTCCGCCACCTCCACCGCAAGCGGATGATCCTTCGGAATCCCGGCAGGAATCTTGTCCGTGACGAGCAGGCCCGACACTTCGTCGACGACCGTGAGGATCGGCTCGAACTGCTTGGCTTTCGGGAGCTCGAGCCAGTTCACGACGCCCTCCTGGGCGAGGATGTCGGCACGCCTCTTGCCCTCCTCGTAGATCAGCGACATAGTCGTGACCGCGGCCGCGAGGCTCTCGCAACCCCAGAAGTTCGGGGCGCACATGTCGCGGTAGTGGTGGAAATCGACGGATTTCTCGGGCAGGTCCACCAGCGCGAGGAGCGATCCTGAAGCGAGCGCTCCGGCGATCAGTCCATTGAGGGTCACCGACTTGCCGGCGCCCGGCGTGCCGGCCACGATCCCGAACGCCTGACTGACCCAGTCGATGCCGGCAAGCTCGCCGGCTTCTTCGCCCGGCCCGGGAAGCTTCACGCCGAACGGGGTGAAGTCACGGTCGAGCTTAGAGAGCCCCGCGATCGGGTACGGGATCATCGCCGGGAACGTCGGCGGGTCGGACGGGATGATCTCGGCGGTGAGTTTCTGCGGGTTCGTCTTGATGTACCAGCCTTCACGGCCGATGTCGGACTCGACGGTCGCTTGGAGCTTCTCGTCGTGCTTCGCGGAGGAGTACTTCGAGGACGGCAGTTCGACGTTGAAGCCGCCGCCGACCCGGTCAGCGACCTGCACCTCCCACGGCTTGACCCCGAGCACCTGGGCGAGCGCGCCGCGCGCGCGGACAGCGTCGTCGGTCATCTTCGTGAGGCGCGCCCAGCCGAGGTACGGTTCGAACTTCGTCAGCCGGTACCCGTCGTACTGGGATTCGAGCCGGGCTGCGACCCGGTCCCCGTCGGTGGGTTTCGTCCCGCGGGCGAGGGTGACCTCCTTGGAGTGAGCCTGCTTCCCGGTGCCATGCTCGATCTCGGTGATCTGCACCTGCCGGGTGGCGGTGACGGTGCCGTCGACGATGTTCGCGTGGTCGACGGACCAGCCCTCCCCAAGCTCGGAGAGAACCCACTTGTCGAGCGCCTTCGCGTGCTTGTCTTTGTCGAAGTTGGCGGGCAGTTTCAGGGTCGCCTGTTCGATCTTCGAGGTCATGCACGGGAGACATGCGGCGGGAGTCGAAGTGCCGAAAATCTCCCATGGCGGCCATCGCCGGAGTAGCGTCCGTGGAACCGACCAGTGAAAGGAACCGACGGCGATGACACTCGAGCAGGCGCAGTTGCACGGCGCCATGAACCCGGACACCGCGGTCGCGATCGTCGGCGCCGCGAATGACGAAGCGGTCTTCGACCAGATCCGCCACGAGTGGGTCGCGCAAGGCGCCGGCACCCCGCTGGACATCGACTACGACGACGAGATCCTCTTCACCTCCGTCGTCGCAGCGATCGCCGCGGCAACCCACGGCGTCCCGAACGCCATCGCTTTCATCGGCGACTGCCGAGTGTTCGTGACGATGCAGATGCTCGCCGGCACGGCCGCGGATGTCACCGCCCGGTACATCGCGGAGGAGTACCAGGACGACCAGGAGTTCCCCGGCGCGGAAACGTTCGAGCGTGAGCTGCGCCGCACCGCACGTGCGATCGCCCGCACCTGGGTCCTGGAAGACATCGCAGCGGTGGAACCAACCCTCGATGAGATGCACGAGGCGGAGTACGACGCGGAAGCAGCGTTGGTCGCGGAAGAGCTCGGTGTCGAGAACGCGTACCTGATCGTCGCCAGGCAGCGGCCGTTCATGGCGAAAGCGCACCTTGAAGGCGCGGACCCGCTCGCGGTCGGTGACTTCGTCGCCCAGCAGGTGCTTGGCGGGCGGGACTAGGCGATCACCAGATGTCGTTGTCGACGTGTGAGATCGCGAACCCGTGCCCTGACGTGTGCAGGCAGGAGATCTTCTCGCTGTCGTTGGTGCAGACCACGTCGGCGTAGCTGATGGAGGTGTTCGCTTCGAGCACGCCGATGTCAGTGCGGTACTCGCTGTCGAACGCCGCGCCGTCGCGCTTCCTCGGGTGGGGTGTCTCAGCGCCTGATGCTTCTATCCCGTACCCGCATGGGACGTCCGCGGCGTAGCAGTAATCGCCGGGCTTCTCGCGGGGGAACTTCCACGCGGGTTCACGGCCGATCGCGCAGCCGTACAGGGGTGCGCTGTCGCCGGTGACGGTGATCCCGCATCGCAGGTTGCGGTCGGGTGAAACGAACGTCACGCCGACACCGAGTTCGTGCGCGGTGTATGCGGCCGGGTCGACCGGGTAGATCGCCGGCGGCGCCGCTTGGTTTCCGTGAGACAGGTCAGCGGGTGCTGCGGTGATGACCGGTCCGACGGTGTCGGCGGGTACGGGTGAGGAGCAGGAGGTCAGGAGGGGAAGGAGCACGACGGCGGCCGCGGCCGCGCCGATGAAGCGGTGTTGCACATGTCCAATTGTCTCCTGAAGAGGCGGCACCGGACGACACTGTCCGGAAGGCGTTACACCGCCTCTGCGACCTCGTCGATCTCGACCTCGTCGGTGTCGGAGTTCAGCGCCTGCACGAACACCCAGTAATCCTGGCGGATCGCATAGAACGACTGCACCAGCGAGGTGACCGGGCCGTCGAGGATCTCCTGGTAGGTGCGCTGCGGCCAGTACTGCATGTCCTCGAGCACCCGAGCCCACAGCTGCGCCGGCGGCTCTTCACCTTCGACGCCGGGGATGTCGTCACCCATCACGCCCTGCGCGAGCCACACCACGGTGCGGATGTCTGCGATCAGGGTGGGGATGTCCTCCTCGATGTAGGAGGTGTGCTCGTTCACCATCGCGATCAGGTCGTTCGCGCGGACCGCCCACAGCGCCGGGAGGAGGATCTCGTACAGCTCGGCGGCCTGCTCGGCGATCTCGTCGCTGCCTCCACCGTCAAGGAACAGGTCGGACAGGTCGACCCGATCAAGGTCAGGGTCGGACGCCCCTTCCAGCCACGCGGTCACCCTCGCCTGCACGGCCGGGTCGTCGGAGTCGAGCCCGACCGTGGAAAGCGCATCGAGCCACGTCCCGGTCGCCGCATCGAACACCGTCGCCGCGGTGATCTCCATCGACACCCGCACCGCCCACAGGTCAAGTTCCTCGCCGACCGCCGGGCGGGCCAGCGACTCTGGCAGCCACAGCAGCGGATGCCAGAACATCGCCGGGTTCGTCTCCGCCGGCCAGCGGCCACCCTCAGGTCGTGCAGGAATCGGCGTCGCCGCCAGCGGGGAGCCCTTGATCAGGTCCCGTGGCATCTGCGAGTGCTGCGCGAAAAGGGCGTACCGCTCGGGGCTGGTGATGGCCCCGCTCGGGAGGAGCAGCGCCTCCCCGGCTGTCGGGAAGTACGTGCGGCGGCGGATTTCCATGGGTGCGTTTCCTGTGTGGCTCAGCCGGCGAGGGGTTTCGTCCGGCACTGGTAGGACATGCGGCAGATTCTTCCGCGGAACCCGTGCCGGTGGGAAAAGAACTGCGCCCGCGCATGTGGTGGGCATGACTACAGAAACAACCACACCACTGATCACGGGGGTGGCGTGGGCCGGCGACAAGCTGGTCGCGATCGACGAGAACGTCGTCGACGACCGCCTGCGTCGCAAGGCGCTGTCCGCGTCGACTGCGAAGTCGATGAAGGGCTGCCTTGCGCGGTTCGCCGTCGAGAAGCTCCTTCCCCGTGATGAGGATCCGTTCACCGCGTCCGCGCTCGGCACCAGCACCCACGCCGTCCATGAGGACCTCTACACACTCCCCGCCGATGAGCGCACGCTCGAGGCGTTCCACTCGATCAAGCTCGCCAAGGCGGAGCACAAGTGGTCGGAGGAGAAGCGTCTCGCCGACCCCACGCTGCCGTCCGAGGCCGCCTGGCTCGAGTCGAAGCAGCGTTGGATCTCCGAGGTCGACCGTCTCGGCCTCCGAGAGTTCGAGATCGTCGACCCGAAGAAGGTTGTCGTCTTCAAGACCGAGCTGGGCTTCGAAGGCGTCGAGATCGCCGGCGTCCCCTCCATGGGCTTCATCGACCGGGTCGAGGTCGTCCAGGTCAACGGGAAGGACGCGCTCCGTGTCGTCGACCTGAAGACCGGCAAGGAGAAGACCGCCTGGGACCGGAACCGGTACGGCGACGACCACGGCGACCAGATCCGCGTGTACTCCGACGCGCTACTCGGCACCCAAGGGGCGGCCGCCGCACAGGGTGCGATCCACTACACCCAGTTCGGGAAGTCCCGTGAGGTTCCGCTCACCCCGACGGCGATGAACGCCACCCGGAAGGACTTCCGGAACTCCTGGGCGACCCACAACGAGATCATGGCCCGCGGCGAGTTCGTCACGAAGCCCGGCCCGCTGTGCGGTTGGTGCCCTGCGGTGAACTCCTGCCCGGCGGCCGCGAACGCCGGCATCAAGGCGAGCAACAGGCTTGAGACCCAGCCGGCGTCAGCGGTCGAGCTCGGCATCCCGCAGATGCGCCCCGGCATGAAGCCGCTCGGCTCGAAGCTCCCGCCGGTGAACCCGGTCCCGAAGGAAGACCCGGCCGAGGTCATCTCCCGTATCGCGACGGCGTCAGCTGAGCAGTACGCGCCGGCTGTCGACGACGCCATGGCGCCGCCGGTGCCGGACTGGATCCCCGCGCATGACAGTGGTGACATTTCCGACCGACACCAGGAGACCACCATGTCCACAGACGTTGTCTTCGCGGAGGGCAACCCCCGCGAACCGATCCTCAACGGCAAGCTGAACGGCGCGTCGTACGCGGCGATCGCCGTCATCTCCGTCCCGCAGATGGCTGCGGAGATCCTCCACGAGGCGAAGCAGCCGCTCGTCCCCGCAGCGATCGACCGCATGACCGACCTGCTCGCGAACATCATCATCACCGTCCAGAAGCAGTTCCGCGGCGACAGCGCCGAGTGGGCTGACGGGCTGAACACCCGCATCCGTGGCGCGCTCCGCACCACCATCCAGATCACCCCGATGCCGTGGGGGACCACGGACGAGAACGACTGGGTGAACTGGGAGGCCGCGGCGATCAAGCGGACCGGGTTCTTCATCTCCCGTTCCATCCGTCTCTGGAACTTCGGGCAGAACATCCCCTCGAGCTCGTTCGAGGCGTTCCTCCCGGCTTCCACCCCGGCCGCGGAGACGGCAGCTGCGACGCCGGCGAAGGCCACGAAGCCGAAGCCCGTCGCGCCCAAGCCCAAGCCTGTCGCCGCCAAGGCGGCCTGACAACTTCCTCGAGAAGAAACCGCCGCGACCGCGGCAAACACATCCTGAAAGGAACACCACCCATGCCCCTGGACAAGTCCATCAAGGACCAGATCGTCCTCGCCGCCCTCTCGGCCGCCGGCCCTGCCGGTGACAACGCTGAGGAGCACGAGGCGGCGGTCCTGGCGAACGTCCGCCAGATCACCGCCACCCTCCTCGACGACACCTCGAAGTTCCACAAGGCGGCCGACGAGATCGAGACCGCCAGCAAGTTCGTCGGCATCATCTACCTCGTGAAGAAGGAGGAGTCGTCCAAGCGCGGCCTCGTCTACTTCGAGGAGGCGAAGGGCCCGGTCGCCGAGTTCCGCCCCCGCTACACCTTCGAGCAGGTCGTCGCCGCCCACCAGGCGCAGGTCGAGGCGAAGGCGAAGGGCCAGAAGACTCCCGACCTGCCCGAGGGCATCGAGCTCATCCGCACCGAGCGCACCGACATCCTCGACGGGCTGAACCTCGCCCGCCAGGCGACCGGGCTGCAGGGCCACCGCGCCCTCATCTTCAAGGTGATGGAGCCGACCCGCGACCCGCAGAAGAAGGTCCGCGTCCTCCGCCACCTGAAGGACCTCGGCGTCGTCGACAGCTACAAGGTGCCCCGCGCCGCGTAGCCCCCGCCCACGCAACGAAGAACGCCCCGGCCGACTGGTCGGGGCGTTCGTCGTCCCTCGTGTGGATAATCGACCATGGGGTTCTTCGACAGCCTGCTCAACAACGGCCGTATCGACCTTCCTGGCGTCGGACGGGACGCGGCGTTCCGTGCGGTGATCAAGGCAGCCGCGAAGTGCCGCTTCGCTGTTCAGCAGGCGGATGTCGGCGCAGGGTTCATCAGCATGCGCGCACCCAGCGACTACCAGCGCTGGGACGGGAACATCTCCGCCACGGTCGAGGAGACCGAGAACGGAGCTCTCGTCACCCTCGCCGGCGCCGTGCAGGGGTGGAGCATCATCGGCTCGAAGACAGCTTCCCGCGGAGACCTCGGCCTTGCACAAGGGAAGCTCGACCGGGAGATCCGGCGAGCGGCCGCCGATACCCCTCCGGCACGGAAGTCGCCGCCGGCGCCCGGCAAGGCGGCGGCTGCCCCTCAGGCGGCGGCAGCTGCACGCCCGACCACCGGGCTTCCGCCCGGGGTCAACGTCGCCGATCAGGTCGACAAGCTCTTCGCGCTGTTCGAGAAGGGCGCGATCTCGAAGGACGAGTACGAGGCTGCGAAGCGGCGCGTCCTCGAAGCCTGACCGGCCCGACCAGGTTCAGAAGTCGGACGGGACGTCCCGCTCGAGCACACGCTTCTGCGGCGCCGAACCGAACTCATCTGCCGCGAAGGACTTAGTGGCCGTCGTCGCCGACACAGCAACGACCACCGGTTCCGCCTCGGCCTCCGGCTCGTCAACGTCGTCGTCGAACTCGTCGAACGCCGACATGTCGAACGTCGGCGCATCATCGTCCACGGCCTCATCTGCGCCGCCGAGCCAGCCGAGGATGAACTCCGCCTCCTCCACCTTCAACCCGGTGCCCTTGTCGGTCGCGGCGAGCAGCACCTCGACGCCGGCGTGCTCGAACAGCTCCTCCGACATCTCCGCCCACGTCAGACCGAGCGGAGACTCCGAACCCAACTGGTCGTCCAACCACACCGCACGCTCAACCTCCGGGTGCGCGTCCAGGTACGCGGCGACCGCGTCCAGCTTCCACCACCCGTGCCGGGACTCACCGCGACGGAGGGTCGGCAGTTCGCCGCGGCCGATCGCCGCCGCGAACGTCTCATTCGCGTACCCCTCCCAGTCGGTCAGCCATACCAGGCGGGCGTTCGCACCACCGAGCTGCTCGAGCATACGGGCGCTCACCCCCACCTCACCCATGCCGGGAACCGTCACCGTCCGCCAGTCACCCCATGCCGGGTCACCGGCCGGCGCGGACGCCGGCGAGATCGCCCCGTCGACATCGACGAACCACACCTGCGACGGGTGCTCATTCGAACGGGTGGGGACGGTCGGTTCCTGCACAGTCAGCTCCTCAGCTTCCTCAAGGTCAGCGTCGGCGGCCGCCGGCACCACATCATCGTCGGACTCGTCGTCGAGCTCATCGAGGAACGACGAGAAGTCCACCTCGAACGAACCGAGATCCTCCACCACCGGAGCGGCAAGCACGGCAGGCTTGGACGGGCGCGCAGGAGGCTCAACGACTGCATCCTCATCACCGGCGACAGCGAACTCACCAGTCACCTGCGGCTTCGGGATCAGCGCCTGCAGATCCAGACGCTCCGACTCCGGCAGCGGGGCCCGGCGCTCCGCGAGCTTCTCCGAATACGTCATCTGCGACGGCTCGAACCACGACTGGATGATCTCCGCCAGACCCTCGCCCTCGTACAGGCCGCGGCCCTTCGGGATGTGATCACCGAGCGTCGGCGCGTCCGTGAAGTTCTTCAGCGCGCTCGCACGGTCGCCGTTCGTCGCGTTGCCGAGCAGCATGCGGGAGAGGTTCGTGTTGTGGGTAGGGATGAACCCCTCGACGAGGAAGAGATGGCTCTCGTCGGCGACGCCGATGCAGCGCATTGGCTGTGCGTCCAACACCTCGATTGACTTCACGTACCGCCACTGAGTTCGGCTTGATTCCTTGAACACCTTCTTCATGCGAGCCAGCTTCCGGGGGAGGCGGAACACTGGAAGGTTCGTGCGGAACTGGACCGAGTATGCCCGGCTGGTGATCTTCTTCTCAGTCCAACCCTCAGGGACGTTTCCGGCATCCCATTCACTCCAGGTTGCCTTGATCCCCAACGAACGGGCGAGCTCCATGATCTGCACCGAGAGTTCACGGCGGACCTGCAGTATGTGGCATTGACCGCTCCGCTTGTGAATAGTGCCGTCCGTGTCCATGAGACCTTGCAGGAGAGCGAGGCGCTGCGCTGCGGATGCACGCATATAGGCGGCTGGGATGTGCTTGTGGTTGAGGACGCCGGCCGCACGCAGGCTGGGGAGCATGTTGTGGACACCGACGGTCTTGCCGCTGTTGGTGACTGGGTTCGCCACGAAGCCTGCTGAGCGGATCTGGCCGATGAGGTGAGCTTGATCGGTCAGACCGACCTCGTCGGTGCAGCTCTCCGTTGCCGCGGATGTGAACGATCCGGCTTCAGTTGATCCGTCGCCCAGCCACGCTCCGAGGACGTACGGGTCGATCGGAAGGTCAACGTCAGGGCCATCGAAAGCCTCCGGGAGTCGGATGGCCCAGTTCGAGTGACTGCCACGGGCCACCAGCGTCTCCAGCATCTCTTGAGTGGTGACGATCCGCTCAAGGGGCAACGGTGCACCGTTGCTGTCCACTGCGACCATGTTCGTCAGCTCGGGGACGAGGTTGCTGATGAAGTGGTGTGCGTCATAGACGAACGGGGCGTGCTCCTGCTCGATCGAGGGGCATTCGAATTTCAGGAGGGTGGTGCCGACGTTTCCAGCGGCGCTGGCGGACACCGGTCCTCGTGATGCGATTTCGGTCAGCTCGCGAGCGGTGAGCCACAGATTGTCGTCGAGCGTGAGTTCGCGCACCGCGCCGGCGAGCTTGCTGCCACTGAGGCCAATGATCGCCGCAGCAGTGGGAGCGTGGAAAAGCTTGGGTGCAGTCCCACGACGCTCGTCACGGTCGTAATTACGCACCCTGCCAGTCAGCCGGTCGTACATGCCTCGTCTTGTGCCGAACTTCGTCGCGAGAGCGAGGATCCGCTCGGTGGTGAGGTATCCGAGTTCCTGGGCGAGTTCGGACGGAGACATCCACGTACCGGGCGCGACCGTGCCGAGCAACCGCTGTGCCCGAATGACCTTCTTCCACGGCCCATTTTCGCCGCGGTCTGTGCGGCCGTGCTGCTTGCGAGAGCGCATGTCGGCGGCCTGCCACAGGTGTCCAGCGTCGACGTCAACAGTCTGCCCGTCGTCGAACTTGACTCTGTGAACCGGGCGATTGGTGACGATGTCGGTGAAGCCGAGGATCGGAGTGGTGTTGCCATATGGGGTGTAGACGCGGTCGCCGACGATGAGCTCCGAGTTGGTCGCCCAACCGTCGGGGAACCGCTCGGAAACTGGCACGGGTACCCGTGTGTCCATGGTCAGAAGCTTGAGGTCACCTGCGCCCGGGATCCCGTCCAGCATCTTGGCCGTCAGCTTCTGAGTGGCGAGGATGAGGGTGACGCCGGCCGATCGGGCTTCGCGAGCGATCTTCCCGGTCATCGTGCCGATGTACGCCTTGGCCTGGTTGCTGCGGAGTTGGGTCTGACGCTCTGCTTCAACGACCGGGTCGTCCGAGGCGGTCTTGGAGACCGGATCGGGCTGCATGAGGCTCGTGAACTCGTCCATCATGAGGTAGATGTGCTTGGGTCGGACATCTGCCGGCAGGTCGCGGTAGCTGCCGACCTTGTGGGTCATGTTCAGCTCTTTGCGTCGCATGACCTCGCCGTAGACGTGCTTCATCAGCGCGGCTGCTTCTTCGACGGTCGATGCGAACGCCTTGGAGTAGGGCTCGACGAATCCGAAGTCGGCGCCGCCCTTGGTTGGGTCGACGACGTAGATCTCGTTGCCCTGGAGGGCTGCGCCGTAGAGCAGAACCTGCAGGTTCACCGACTTGCCGGCTCCGGATGCACCCGCGACGAGCACGTGCGGTGACTGCTTCGGCGAGAACACCACCGGCTCGCCTTCCACTCCGGTTGCGAACGGAAGTACCCCGTCGGCGGTGTCCATGACGTCCCAGTCCACTGCGGCGTACTCGGGAAGCGGGTGCTGCTTGGAGACGAGCATCCGCACGTTCTTGGCGCCTTCTGGGTGGTGCCTGACGTCGACGTACTGGTTGTCAGTCGCCGTCATGAGCGTCTGCGCGGCCGCCTTGATCTGGCCGCGGGTGACGCCGGGCGGCATTTCGAAGTCGAGCACCTGCACGTCTTGGTTCTTCGGGAGGACGTCGGTGCCGATGAGCTTGGGGACGACACCGCCGTCGCCGATGACCTTGGCGACAAGGAACGCCTGTTCCCAGTCAAGGCTGATGACGTAGTCTTCGTGGCTCATCTTGCTGCCGCGGCCGCGGACCTCGGCGTACTTGAATCCGGTGTTGGTCGGGTTCGCGCCGGTGACGATGGTGATGACACCATCGCCGGCTTCCGCGACCCGGAGCCACTGGGACTGGAGGGCCTGGCGGATCTTCTGCGCGTTCGTGCGGACTTCAGCGATGGTGACACCGCCGTACAGCTTCAGCTGCACCTTCCACATGTGCCCGCGGGAGCGGCGGTCGGTCATCGGTGTGGCGGAGATGATCTCTGGCCGCGCGAGCCGGCAGGAGTCGAACGCCCGGTTGATGAGTCCTGCGAGCACCCATCCGGCGGCTTTGTTGTCCATCTCGGCCGGCATCACCTGGTCAGGTGTGGTGGGGAGTTGCTCGTCCGACCAGAACACGTTGATCGCCTGCTGGTGACGGTTCCCGGGGCGGATGCCACCCCAGCCGGAGACGCCGGTGATGGAGGTGAACGGTGCTGCGGAGAGTGTCGTGGACAGCTGCGGTTCGTACGGCTTGGGTGGCTGGATGTACTCGAGGATGGACACACCCTGGGGGATCACCATCGGCTGGTTCTTGACGGTGACGAGCCGCCCGGACGGAGCGATCGGCAGCTTCGCTTCGCCGTAGACGTTGTACTGCGGGACGGGCTTCCGTGCGCCCATCTTCAGGATGTCGTTCCACCGCTGGTCCCACCGGGCGAGGACGGCCAGTTCGACGAAACGTTCGGCGAGGGCGGGGACGGTGAACTCGGGTGCGCCGTTGGTGAGCGTACCGATGTACATGGTGTTCGCTGCAGCGTCGACGATGACTTCGGTGCCGAGGTACGCGCCGATCACACCGGCGGACATCTCAACGAATCCGAGGGACGCACCGTCGGGGAACGCCCATGCGGTCTGCCAAGCGCCGGGGGTGGGGCCTTCCGGCTCCCCGGAGGCGGGTGCCTCGTCCGGCTCGACGCCTTCAAGGTCGTCGAGGTCGTCGAGGCTGTCATCCTCACCGTCGGCGCTGTCGGAACCTTCCCAGAGCGGGTACTGCCCGTCCCGGTCGGGCCCGGCGGCGATGGACTGCGCCTCAAGCAGCACGCACCGGCCCATCCGCTGGTCGTTCGTGACCGCCCAGGTGAGCGCGGATGCGAACGCGAGCTCGACGAGCTCCTGGTCGACGTCGGAGGTGGACAGGTCTGGCAGTTCCCCGGTGAGCCAGGTGGCGATCCGGAACCGGAGCGGGTGCATGCTGCCGGGGATCGGCTGCCCGTTCGCGTCTACGTCCGGCTCTTCGAGGATCGCGATCTTCTTCCCGGAGCCGATGAGGAGGGTCAGCTGCGCGGTGAGCTGCATGATCCCGGCTGCGGCGCCGCCGGTCGCTGCGGCTTCGAAGGTGTCGACGGTGACGGTGTCGCCGATCGCCTTGTGCGCGACGAGCCGCGGTGGGGTTTCCAGCTTCAGCTCGGACGCCTTCCAGCGTGGATCCCATTCGAGGCGGGCTTGGACGCGGTCACGCCATTCCTGCAGCACCTGGTTCCGGAACGCGAGGTGAAGGACGGTGCCGGCCGCGGCGACGATGACCGCGAGGTTCACTTGCCACAGCTGGATCGGGTAGATGTCCATCCACCAGGTGAACCGGGTCGCGATGATGCTGAATGCGAGTGACCCGGCGAACGCTGCGGCGCCGGCGCCGATGAGCGCGCCGATCCCGCGGCCGCGGCCGGTGGGGGTGCCGAGCGCTGCGAGGAGGGCGTCGTAGCCGGTGGCGGGTGCGACGTCGTCTTGGGCTGCGTAGGTGCGGACGGCGGCGGACACCTGCATGACGAGGATGTATGCGCAGACGGCGTTGGCGGTACGCGCGAGGGTTTCGTAACCGGTGAGGCCTGCGAGCTCTTCGAGGCCCGTGGCGGGGAACGCGGCGGCGATGACGGCCAGGCCGAGCGCGACGTAGAAGAGGAACTGGTGCTCGACTTGAGAGATGGTGTACCCGGCGAGCTTCTGCAGGGTCGGGAAATTCGAGTTGGCGAGCCAGGCGATCGGCTGCTGACGGCGGCCAGGCCAGAACGGCATCCACGTCTCGGACGGGATGATCATCGACCACTTGAGGCTCGCCCACATCCGGTACCGGTTCAGTTCGAGCTGCTCGGTGGGGGAGCCCGGCGTCGGCGGGTCGTTCTTGGTGCGGCCGCCGGTCAGCTGCGGAGGAGAGGACAGGTGGGCGGCGGCGATGAATGCGATGAACGCGATCGCGAACCCGGGCATCCCGAAGTACTGGGCGACCGCACCTCCGATCGCTCCGATGACCGCGACGTGCGGCGCGATGTTCATCGTGGGTTCGGGTGCGCGGGCTGCTGGCATGGGTGGTCTCCGGTGCAGAGGCTGGATGGAGCTGCCCACGTCACATGCGCGGGGTCTTCAGCCGGGCCACCCCGGACTCCTGCACAGTTCAGACATGCGGCGAACCTGCCGTTGTGGGCGGTTCTCGACGGTCAGAACTCGTAGTTCAGCTCGGCTTCCACCCAGTCGGGAACGAGCTCCGTGGCGGCGCCTTGCCGGCGCTCGGCGAAGAGGGTAGCCCCGGTGCTCGGTTCGAGGTTCAGCTCGAGCGTGGCGGCGCCGGCGGCCCTGGCGTCACGGACGAACCCTGCGGCCGGGTAGACCGTGCCGCTGGTGCCGATGGAGACGAAGACGTCGCAGGAGGCGATCGCTGCGGCGATGCGGTCCATCATCCGTGGGAACTCACCGAACCAGACGACGTCCGGCCGGAGTGTGGGCATCCCGCAGACGGAGCATTCGTCATCGAGGCCGAGATCAGCCGTCCACGGAGTTCGTTCCCGGCAGACGGTGCACAGCGCCGAGTTCAGCTCGCCGTGCATGTGGATGAGGTTTCGGGTCCCTGCGCGTTCGTGGAGGTTGTCGACGTTCTGGGTGACCACGAGGAGGTCGTCGCCGAGGTGCTGCTCGAGGCGGACGAGCGCCAGGTGCGCGGCGTTCGGTTCGACGTCGGCCAGTTGCCGGCGCCGCTCGTTGTAGAACCGGTGCACGAGCTCCGGGTTCCGCGCGTAGCCGTCCGGTGTGGCGACATCTTCGATGCGGTGGTTCTCCCAGGTGCCGCCGGCATCCCGGAACGTTCGGATCCCGGACTCTGCGGAGATGCCGGCGCCGGTGAGGACGACCGCCCTCATCGGAGCAGCGTGGCGAGCTTCGACACGAGGTGTGGGTCGGCGGGTTTCCGGCCGAACCGGACTCCCGCTTCGACGGCGGAGAGGGTCTGCCCGTTGATCACCTTCGGGCTGCCCGGCGGGCGGAAGAACACCGTTGAAAGCGGCTTCGGGCCGGTCGGCCAGATGATCAGGGCGAGCCGGATCTTCGACGGGCTGATCCCGAGGTGCTCGGCGAGCAGGTCACGGGCCATCGGCAGGGTGCGTTTCTCCGCGGGGTAGCTGACCTTCCCGTCCCGGGTTCGAGCGGAGAAACGGCGGAGCCCTCGGAACGTGGCGCCGCCGAGCGTCCAGTAGAACGCGCCCTGCCACACCTTCGAGTCGACGATGGTGACGTGGTTGCCGGAGACGATCACATGGTCGACGTTCGCTGCGTACTTCGTGCCGGGCATGTTGAGGTCGTGGAAGACGGCGACGCCGGAACGGGTGAGGACGTCGAGGATCTTCGCGGTGCGGCGTTCACCGTCAGCGCCGCGCTTGGCGACGTCAGCGTTCGCGGCGAACGTGCCGTGCTCGAGCGATCCGCCGGCGCGGCCGTAGACGCGGCCGGTCAACCGAGGAGCCTTGCCACCTCGGTCCACACACCGGCGACCACGATGGCGGCGATGATCCCGACGATGACCCAGAACCCGGTGGCCGAATGCAGGAACGCGTCCACCTGGTCACGTTCGTGGTTCCGCTTCTCTCGCTGATCGCTCATGCCCGGAAGACATGCGGCGGACCGCGACGTCGAGGGCTACTCGGTGGTGGGTTCGGTGCGACGTGCGAGCTCGGCGCCGACTGCGGCGGCAAGCTGGCTCAGGACCTTGTCGGGAAGCCCGCCGAGAGGAAGGCTCGCGATGTCGAACTCGTCGAACGGGTCGGCCGTCAGGTCGATGACGTCCTTTCGGCTGTTGCCCCGCCCGGTCCGGTCGAACGGGTTGTCGTTCACGTTGATGAGGCTTTCGACGCGTTCGCGAGTTCTCCGCTGCAGCGTTGACCGGCCGGGTGCGGTTCCGATCGACACGAGCTCCGACTCGGCCGCATCAGTGCGGATCACGGCAGACCTTGCGTCCGCCTGCTCGTGAAGGATCAGCCGCTGGATGGCGGAGACCGCGGAGCGTCGGTAGATGTCGTCGGCCGCCCAAGCGAGCTGCTGAGCGGCGTCCATCGCGATCAGCGCGATCGGGAGTTCCCGGTCCGTGGACTCGCCGGCTTCGACCGCGTACGCCGGGATGGGGCGTCGCGGGCGGCCGTCGAGGTCGACCATCACGGCGGTGATGCCCGGGCGAAGGTCGGACAGGCTCACCGTTCCGCCGATCACCTGCAGGGCGTAGACATCAAGGACGGCGACCCGGTCGCCAGGGTCGAAGGTCTGGTCTTCTCGCTTCACGTGGCCACCATGCGCGGTCCGCTCGGGGGATGAACGTGAACCGGTCGGTCCCGTCGAGCTCGAGCACACCGATATTCCCGGCCTGCTGGTCACAGCCGAGGGAACGGACGGAGCGGCCGTCGGGGAGGGTGATCATGTCCTTCGCGTGCATGTGCCCGTGGAAGAGGACGCGTGGGCGGACAGCGTTCCACACTCGGGTGACCTGCATCCGTGATTCGGCGGAGTAGGCGAGGGCGTGCAGAAGAAACCCGTGCGGGTTGGATGCGAGGATCGTCTCGATCGCACGGGTGCCGCCGTTGACGGTCTCATGGGTGAGCATGATGTCGGCAGCGCCTCCAGCGATGGCAGCGTCGACCTGCTCGTCAGTGATCCGTTCTGCCGGCCACCATGTGCGGCCTTCCGCCCGCCAGGGGAAGTCGACGGATGCGCCGCCGCCGAGTGAGAGGAACCGAACACCGTTCAGCGTGAACCGGTACGGGCGGGGGAGCGCCCACACCGTCTCGGAGAGTTGGATCGGCTCACCGGGCCGGGACGCGAAGCGTTTCTCGAGCCGGTCGTGGTCTTCATGGTTCCCGACGGTTACAAGGATCCGCGAGAGATTCGACCCTGCCTCACGTGCCTTCCCGACCCAGTAGTCGACGGAGGTGAGGAACTTCTTCCCGGTCGGGCCAGGCCAGATGCCGAAGTCGCCGAGGTGGAGGATCGTCTGCACGTCCGGGTGGGCGCGGGCGAGGGCGGGGATCTTCTGCTGGATCCACATGTGGTTGCCGTGCCAGTCGCCGGCGACCGCGGCGCGGGTCTCGCCCGGGAGGGTCAGGTCATCGCTGTGCGGGGTCACACCAAGGAGCCATGCGGCGGACTCCGCCCGATTCGTTCACACTGCAGCGGCGGCGCGTCTCGTTTCCGCGCGGACCTTCGGGTGCCGGTCCCGTCGGAGGATGTCGAGGACTGATGACCGGTGCGGGCCGCGGACCTGGTGGGCGAGCATGACGCGACGGTGCACCTTCGTGTCCTCGGCGATCCACTCCAGCACCTCGAACGGGGTTGCCGGGTTGCTGGCAAGCCAGAACAGCACCTCGTCGTCACGGCCGAGGAGGTACACGGTGCGGAGGAGGTCAGGGTGGCCGGTGTTCTGCGCCAGGTAGGCGCGGAGCGCCGCGTCCTTCGAGAGGGCATCGAGCATCTCGCGGCTGACCGCGGGGTTCCGGGCAAGCTCCACCCGCACCGGGTACGAGTAGTAGACGAGCCGGCGGACGATCGCGTCGTCGATCGCAGGGTTCGCCGCGACCAGGCATGCGGTGTCAGGGCCGGGTGTGTCGAGGAGGATGCTGAGCAGTTCCGGGTCGAACACGAGCGAGGACAGGTCAGCACGAACCGGAGGCATGCCGGTTGGACATGCGGCGAGGCGCCGTGCGGTCCTTGGCTGCCGCTACGGTGATGGCACGAGTGAGGAGCTTGATGGCCGGAGTGTGGATCTGCGGGATCTTGACGCTGCTCAGTGCCGCGATGTGGGCGTCAGCCCTGGGGACAACCGGTGAAGCTGGCGGGGTTGCACCTGGCGGCGTCATCACCGTTGTGCTTGCCGGCCTCACCTTGATCCTGTGGTTCCGGGCTCGTTGGAAGAACGCTGGCGAAGAGGCGCCCGCGAAGCCGACCCGCACCGGGATTCTGCTCGGCGTGGCCGCGGTGACGGCCATCCTCGCCGGGGTCGTGTCGTTCATCCCCGGATACCTTCACGATGCGATGGCTGGATCGCAGGCGTTCCAGGTCTCTGGCCCGACGTCCGGAGAAGCGGAATACGTAGGGGCGTGGGCGCTGAAGGACGGGGTCGTCACCGTCGAGACGACATCGTGGCCGACCACAACGGTCGAGGTTGCGCTCGAGGCAGGGTCAAGCGCTCCGTCTTTCGATCTCACCTTGACCATGGACGACGCCACGACGGTGGAGTGCTCGAGCGAGAAGCGCGTGAACTGGGACCAGCTCGCCGACCGCACCGTGTTCACCGCCTACTGCTCGGAGATCATCCAGGCCGACGATATGGACGACATCAGCGGGGTCACGATCTCGGACGGCGACTGAGAGTCCCGACACCGGGTCGACGTGGCCACCGACGTCTTCGTCGACTCCTCGGACCCGGTGTCGGGGATGGAACGGAAGCTCCGGGTTGCCACCCTACCTCCGAATTCCGAGTGGTCAGCGCACGGGTTGGCCGAGCCGCAGGTCGGTGAGGTACGACCAGGTCTCCCGGTCGGCCTGGTCTTTCGCGAGCCGCTGGGCTTCCAGCCGCTCCTCGTAGGCGTTCATCATGGTGGCGGCGAGGTCGAAGTTCTGGGTGGCGAGCCCGTTCGACCATTCGCCGTGGTTGATGTCGAGGGTCTCGTCGCTGTCGAGCTCGTACCGGTCCCACCCGATGCCGTCGTCGAAGAGGTCGTCGTCGGCGTCGTCCTCGAGGCCGGCGTCGGGGAAGCAGTCCTGCTCCCATTCGTCGATGTCGACTTCGCCGGTGACGTCGAAGTACCTGGACCCGTCGGTTGCGAACGCGTGGATGATTGTCTGCTCGTCAGTGCGGTAGTAGACGGTCACCCCTTCAAGGTCGAGGTGCCGGACGACCGCCTGGGCGAACGCGACGCATTGCCCGTTCTTGAACGCGAAGTCCGCATCGTCGTCGAGGACGCCTGGGGTGACCCCCACCTTCATCAACGTCGTCCCCACTGTCACCTTCCCGGTGGCCGGTTCGACGGCGAGGTTCGGTGCGAGCACCGGCCCCGGCCGAGCTGGTTCGGCGGCGAACTTCCCGTCGAGGTGGCGGCTGCGGAACGTGACGTCGGTCATGCCTGATGGGTGTGCGGCGCCGCGCATGAGCGGTTTGCCCGAAGGTCTGCGCCCGCCGCTATGGTGGGCGAGCCCACACCAACCAGAGGACCCGATGACCGACCAGACCCCACCGCCGGACGAACACGTCACCTACGAACCGCTCGGGTTGCCGGTCGCTGAGAAGACCACACCGAAGACACGGCCGTGGTTCGCGAAGCCGCCGTTCCTGATCGCCGCCGGCGCGACGGTCGCCGCGGTCGCGGTCCTCGCATCGATCACGTTCGGCTCCCAGGCGGGGAACGCACCGGACCCTGCTGAGATCGCCGCAGCGGACGCCGCACGGGATGCCGACTCCTGCGTCGGCTACCTCATCGAAGAGGTCGGCGGGAACACGAACTTCGGGACGGCCACCGGGGCGTGCATCGAGTGGGAGGAGGTGTACCCGTCGTCGTGGAAGCACTGGCTCACCGGCGATGATGTCGCCATCCCGACCAGCGTCATCGAGCTCGCCGAGAAGGGATACGTCAAGGGTGAAGAGGTGACGCTCGAGGAGACTCCGGCGCCCGCCCCGGCACCTGCGGTCGCGGTGATCACCTTCTACGGCAGCGACATCCAGATCCTCGGGTCAACCTACGACGACACCCCGGCCGTGGTCGACCTCGGCCGTGTCGCGGGGCCCTACACGATCGAGGTGCCAACCGGCATCGGCTTCTACTACGGTGCTGTCTCCTGGAACGGCGCGAACGACGCCGGCTGCAAGGTGACGGTCGGGGATCGGGTCGTCATCGACAACACCGGCCCGAACCAGGTGTCCGCGAACTGCATCGACTACAAAGGCGTTCACTAGCCGTTCACTAGGAGATCCGTAGGCTGCTCGGCGAGAATTCGTGAATGACGCAGGAACTCACGTCGCATCCCACCGTCCGGCAGGCCGATGTGGTCAACGACGCGTCGAGGCAGATCGCCCGGTTCACGTTGGGTGCGCAGCTCCCGGCGCCGCTCGTGTACGACATCCTCGGCAACCTGAAGGGTGTCGGCCACCTGCAGCAGGCGTTGGTGCAGCTCGCGCAGGGCCTCGGTCGATCCTTAGATGAGTTCGACGTGTACGAGTCCGACGGTGCAGACCCGGGGGAGCGTGCGGCGGAAGCCACCGATCATCTGCTCGCGGCCGCGGAGCTCGCCAAACGACTCGCCGCCGAGCTCGAGCTCGCGCAGAACGCGATCGCCAGGCAGGGGTACCTCGCCTCGGAGGACATGCCCGACTGAGCATGCCCTCCGCTGGCACGGGTCAGCCGAGGTGCACGCCGTCCGAGTGGACGGCGAGAACCTCCATGGGACGCTGCGCGATCATGTGGCGGATCTGCCGGTAGTTGTCGATCCAGATGGGGCTGTCGTCTTCGACGCCGGCGGCGTCGAGGAACTCGATGAGCATGGCGCGGGTGAAGTGCTCGTGGCCGTCAGGCAGCTTGTTCTTCAGCGGCCAGGGGTGGTCGTCCATGGGTGGTTCCTTCCGGTGCTGTTCCCCGCCCCGGTGGGCAGGGTGGGAGCGGAAGGTGTCGCATGCACATCACGCTAGGTCGTCCCGCCGACATTCGGCTCAGATGCCGGTGAGTGCCTTGCCGACCTGAGCGGCTGACGGTGCCGGGTACACCGCCGCCGGCTGCGGGGTCTTCGTCCCGGTGTCGTAGGTGCCGCGGCCGGGGTTTCGGAGGCGGATCACCCCGGTGTTCCACGGGGGCTTGGGGACGTCTCGGTCGGTGACGACGACGACATGGATGCGGAGGAGCGCGCCTGCACGGGAGAGTAGGTCGATGGAGCGGCGGAGGTAGTCGTAGAACTCGGTGCGTGCGGCGCGGAGCTCCTCTGGTGGCAGCTTGGTCTGCAACGGGAGGCGGGCGAGCCCGTCGACGAACAGGAACAGGTGCGGCGGCCGCTGCTTCTCTGGGAGGGCCTCCACTGACCGTTCCCCGGAAGCGCGGACCGCGGTCATACGCCGGCGCATCTCCTGGGTGAGTTCGACCAACAGCTGCTCGGCGTCTTCCATCCCGTTCGCGAACGCGGTGAACCGTGGGTCGGGTGCGCCTTGCGCGCGGATTCCAAGCACCGCCGAACCTTGGACGCGTGCGGCGGCGGCGAGGACATCACCGGCGTTCGACTTCCCGGTGCCGTGGCTTCCGGCGAGCAACAGGTTGGAGCGGGACGTCGGATCCCACCTGAGCTCACGTGCCGCTCGAGGTGACTCCCCGAACGGCAGGGCTGGCGCGGCGGCACGGATCTCATCGTCGTTGAGAGGGCCGATGAGGGTCGGCCGGCGACGGGGTTGCTGTCGGCTCATGCCAAGAGGACATGCGGCGACCCGGTCATGGTGACGGGGTTCCGAACACGAGCATGGTGACGCCCATGTACGTGTTCATCGTCCCTTGAAGGGTGGCGGAGATGGGGCCGGTGGTGGTGATTTCGTCGTTTGAGGCGGCGAACATCGCATATCCCGTTGTGGCGGTCTGGTCGACCTGCCATCCGGACGCCGGGGCCGGTGCTGCGGGGAACACCCATCCGGCACCGCCTTCGGACATCGCGGTGAAGATGGCGATCTGGTCGCGCCCAGCCGTGGCTGCGGGGGTGGTCTTGGTCGTCGCGAACGTCGACCCGTACGTCGATGACGACACCGAGGCGAGGGTAGGGGAGTTGAGCCCGCGGAGGACGTACACGACCGCGTTGGTGGGGGAGCCGCCGGGGTTGACGGTGATCGTGGTCGGGCCGGTCGCTCCGGTTGTCCAGGACACCCGGTGCCGGTAGCTGTTCGTCCGGTAGGTGGCCTGGGTGGTGACCGGGTGCTGGAAGGTGAGGCCGGGTGCGGTGACGGTGCCGGCTTGAATGTAGACGGTGTGGAAGACGACGACCACGACGTCGCTCGGCACGAGCGGGGTCGCGAGTGGGATCGGTGTGTCGGTGCTCCCAGGAAGCGGGGAGGTCTTCACCTCGACGACGGAGGAGTGGTTCGCCGGCGCGGCAGGGCCGGCCGCTGCGGGCCCTGGAACGGTGGCGGCGGAGACGTCCGCTGTCGTTGGGCAGTTCGCTTCAGGTTGCGTTGCGCTGAGGAACGGGACGGGCTGATCGTCCTTCGTCCAGAAGATCGCGCCGCTCGGTGATGCCATGGCGGCGCAGAACTCGTCATTGTCGAAGGTGGCGGCGATTCGGTTTCCGCTGTGTTGCAGGTAGCCGGCGTTGATGAGGCCTTGGTGGTCCTGGAACACCCCGTCTTTCGAGATGCTGATCTGCTCAGCGTCCGCGAACGCGTCGAGGGTGCTCTGCGTGGTGGCATCCTGCGTGTAGGGGATGACGGTGACGGCGCCGAACACGGCTGCGAGGAGCACGGCCACGGAGATGGCGATCGCGACGATGATGTTCGGGATCGACACCTCGAGCCCGGACCTGTCGGCGACGTTCTTCTGCAGGTGGGACGCGAGCATGGCCACTCCTTCGTTGACGGATCCGTCGAAGGTGAGGAATGCGGCGAGGCCCGTGTCAGGAGGGCGACGTAAGCTGCGGCCATGAAGGTGATCGGCACGATCCGCCGTGATGAGACGGAGCGGATCGAAGTGGACGCGGACTCCTATGAGGCGGGTGTTGCGGAGCTTCGTTCGAAGGTCCCGGAAGGTTGGAGCCTGATCACCGTCAGGACTCGGTGACCGCCATCCGCACCGCGGAGCGCAAGTCTTCACCTCGAAGATCAACGGACGGCCGACCCCGGAGTGGTTGTGGTCGAGGACCAGGTGCACGGTGGAGATCTCACCGACGACGCAGACGTCGTGCGCGACGACGCGGTCAGCGCCGAACAGATCTGCCCTCCTGCTGGGTGACCTGGCGGCCGGCGCGGTCGTAGAACCTCACGGCGGTCATCTCCAGTTCCTGGTCGATTGAGCCTGTCTTCCGGGTGTGGCATGCGCGGGGCAGTGACGGTGGAATCTTCACAGCCCTCGTGTCGCTGCATCTTGTGAGGCACAGAGGAGGTCGCCATGTCGAAGCTCACGGCGCGCGCTGCTGCCGACCACATCCGTGAGGAGCTGCGAGACGGCGACGAGAACTCCGCCCTCCGGCTCCTCGTCCAAGCGCTCGAGCACTTCCGGCTCGCCGGCACCTCCGTGGAGCTCGAGGGCTTTTTGGAGGCGCCGTCCTCTACCGGCGATGTCCGATGGGACACGTTGCTGGCGACCGTTTTCGCCTGGGCGGCGGAGCGTCGCGGGATCACGCCTCCTGTTTGGACGGAGAAGCCGTCGCTGCCGGAGGACTGGCTGCCGGCAACGCCTGGGCGCCCCGCCGAGCAGTACCTCGCGATGATCCGGGCGAGCGCCCTGCCGGAGTTCCTCGAGCGGGGCATCCTGATACGTGAGCGTGATCTGACCGTCGCCTGACAGGCGGCCGGGCACGGGCCCCGATCAGGCGATCTGCTCGTCTCCCGTGTCGGGCGCCCCTTCGTACCCGTCGAGGTACCGCCGGTACATGACCCGTTGCCCGAAGACGTCGCGGACGTGGGTGCCGACGACGTGGTCGAGTTCGCGGGCGCGTTCGCCGGTGAACCCCCACCGGTTCCGGCCGGCATCCCATGGCTCTTCGGACGGGAACCAGGTGTCGATCCGGTAGGCGCCGCGGATGACGCCGTGCGCGACGCCGAGGCAGTATTTGGCGCGGTCCCGCACCCAGGGTGAGATCTTCCAGTGCCCGCGGGTCTTGTCGTAGATCTCCTGCTCGCTCATGTCGGGACGCCACCCTCGCTGGATCTTCACCATGATGAGCGGCAGGTCGATCGGTGGGCATGGGGTGGCGCGGTGCCGGGCGACGACCACGGGGAGGGTGGCGAGGCCGTGGGCGCCTGAGTGATGGCCGCGGACCAGGTTGGTGAGCGTGTGCCCGTCGGCGGCGAATGCGTCGATGACGGCCTGCTCGACCGTGAACGCGGTGGTCTCGTCGTCGATGTGGGAGCGGAGGAAGAGCAGCTCGACCTCGAGCCCGGACGCTTCGATGTCGTTGATCGTGCGGAGCTTCGCCCGTTCTGATTCGAGGTCGGCGCCGGCTTCGCGAACGTGGGCGTTGATCCGGTCGCCGACGCCTTTGCCGACGTAGAACACCCGCCCGTCTCTTGGGTCGCGGAGCGCGTACACGTAGTAGCGGAGCACCTCGGCGACTTCGTTGGGGATGCGGGTGTCGGTCGGCATGACGCTCAGCGTAGCCAGCGGGGGCGTCAGCCGGAGATTGCGGCTGTGATGACGACGGCGATCAAGACGATCAAGACCACCACGACAGGTGATGCCAGCGTGCCGATTCCCGCCCAAAGCCCGAAGCGGGCGGCGCGTCTGCCGAGCCCGTCCTGAGCTTGGGCGCGGCGGAGGCCGATGGACCCGAACACGATGGCGAGGACGGTGAGGGTGAGAACCGGGAGGAAGCCAACCCAGGATGTGAGAATGGCGAAGGTCTGCACTTCAGCGACTGGGATGAGCGTGAGTGCGATGGGGATGAACCAGAAGGTCGCTCCGACGCCGATCGCCCACCATCCGATGATCCGGGCACGGTTCGCGATCGGGTTGCCTGCCGCCGCCGGAACCAGTTGGGCGGACTGAGCTGGCGCCCATGCTGTACCGTCCCACCACCTCGTCTGCCCTGGAGCGCTGGGATCGGGGTACCAGCCGGCAGGCGGTGTCGTGCTCGTCATGCCCGGCCTCCTTCGGAACGGTCGCCTGAGCCTATCGAACCCGGCACGGTTCAGCCGATCACGACCATCCCTTCGGCGCCGTACCTTCTGGCCATCCCGACCAGCCAGGTCCGGCCGATCGGGTTCCCGGTGTGTACGACGACCTTCCCCGGCCAAGTACCGTGCTCGCAGAGCCAGAGCATCACCGGGCGGGTGTCGTCGGTGCGGCCGCCGACCATTCCGAGGTCGTGGTCGAAGGAGATCTCGTCGAAGCGGGGGCCGTTCTGCGATGCCTGCTCGAGCAGCGCGATCGCTTCCGCTGACGTGCGTGCGACCACCCAGTCGTCGCCTGCAGGTGCGGGGCGTTCGTCGTCGATCCAGAGCCGAGTCATGCGGCCACTGTAAGCGCCGATGCGGGGAGGACGATGATCTGCTCGTCGAGGCCTGCGTAGTGTTGCCGGTCTGGGAAATGCAGGGTGATGCCGTCGGCGGTGACGGTGAAGGAGATCAGCTCACCGAGCTCCGTCCCGTCGAGCGTGACGAAGGTCCGGCCGATGTGCTTGTGCGCGATGGAGGACAGCTTCGTCGGGGTGGTGTCGTGCTGGCGGCGTTTCCGGGTTTGGCTGAGCGCCGGTGTGCAGCGGTTGCATGCGGTGTACGCGGGGAGGTTCTCGACGGTGGTGCGGTCCATCATGACCGGCATCTCGAGGGTGATGCCGGGGTGGATCGTCACCCGATGGTTGATGTAGTCCGTCCAGAGCTGCTCCCAGGTTTCACCGCGGTCGATGAGCTTCACCGCGGAGGCGCACTGGTGGCGGTGGATGGTGGGGACGGTGCTGGAAGCGGTGCGGCGGACGACGTAGATCTCGCCGCGGTCGATGGCTTCGTTCACGAGTCGTTGCTCGGTGACGATCTTCTTCGGCACTCCGAGCCAGAACTGGCGGTGCGGTTCGGGCAGGGTGTGCGGTTCGGGGAGTTGCAGGGTCTGGTGCTCGCCGAATGCGGCGCGCAGTGTGGGCAGGCTCAACGCGGTTCCTTCCTCTTCTGTGGAGTCATGCGCGGAACCGTCCATGCCCGATCATGGTCCGGCTGAGATTCGCCACAGATATGGCACGGAGCGGTACCTTTCGACCATGACGAACGACCCCCAGCTCGAGCAGCTCATCGCGATCGCATCGAGCGGTGATCCCGACGCCCTGATGAACGTCGGCATCGCATACAACATGCGAGGCCACCTGGACGAGGCGTTCGAGTGGTTCATCCGCTCGGCCGACGCCGGAAACGTCAGGGCGTACGCGTACCTCGGTTGGCTGTTCAAAGTGATGGGCGACCACGAGCAGGCCGTCGAGTGGACCAGGAGAGCGGTCGAGGCTGGCGAGCCGAACGCACCGCAACTTCTGGAGAGCTTGGTGAACCCGCCCGATGTCGTCTCCGATTCTGCGAGGGCTGCGACCGCGATGGCGAAAACCCTTGCACTCGCGCACATCGAACAGGGGAACTGGGATCAGGCGCAGAGCAACCTGGCTTTCGCAGCGAACGGCGGCGACGTCGATTCGTTCTACCTGATGGGAGTCTGGTGGGAGGGTCATCAGCAGAACCTCGGGCACGCGATCCTGTTCTACTCCCGCGCCAGCCAGGGAGGGCACGACAAGGCGATGTTCCGGCTTGCCCTGATCTTGGACCGTCTCGGCGATCACGACACAGCTAGCGGCTGGTTCTCCAACTCGGCCGCGGCCGGCAACGCCGACGCTCAGCGGGTGCTGGCCGGCCGTGCCTAGCGGATCCGACCGACCCGCCGAGAGCTCAGCCACGCATCCGTTTCGGGGGCAGCGCCTCCCCGGTCGCGCCGTGCGCCCCGCCGAACGGGCGCGGGTCCCGGTCACTTGGCCGTTGCATGGCGGGGACTGGGACGTCCTGGTACCCGGCGGTGCGGAGGAGCACATCGGAGAGGTCAAGCGGCCGCCGGCCGTCCCGAAGCCACCTGGGGATCCCACGGAGGAACGTCAGCTGGTCGATGGCGTCGGTCGCCCACGTCCCGGCCGGTGCGAACGGCAGGTCGGCTGGGTCAAGGAACGACGCTTCCTGCCACACCCCGTCGACGGGCCGGTTCACGGTGAGGTTCTCGAACCGGTCGGTGGACACGTGCTCGGTCGGGAACCATTCACGCCAGTCGGCGACACCGATCCTTGAACCGGTGCGGTCGTAGGTGACGCCGGGGGAGAGACGGACAGCGTCTTTCACCATCCGGTGCACGGTGGAGCGGACGTTCCCGGAGGTGTCACCGTCGAGTTTCTCCGCGGTGAGGAAGATGACGGCGAGCCCGGAGGCGTCCATGCGTCGGTCCTCGAGGAGCCGCACCCATGTTTCGATCTTCCGTTCGAGCGCCCGGCCGACGGTGGCGGTGAGCTCGACGACGATGCGGGCGCCGTCTTGGCGGATGACGGTCATGTCGCCGGACTTCGTGTACCGGGCGGTGTCCTGGGATGGGAGCCCGAGCCCGGTGTAGCCGAGCATGTTCGCTTGCGAGAACCGTTCCCCGACGACGGCGGCCGCGGTGGTGTGCTCTGCGACCCGGACGGCGAGTTCGGTGGTGAGGACACCGTGGCGGTCGTGGCCTTGACCGCCCATCTTCTGGGTGTGCCCGCCGGTCAGGGAAAGCCATTCCGCGTAGGTGAGCTCAGGGGCGAGGGTTTTCTCCACGAACGTGGACGTCCCCGGCCGGTACAGGGTGGCGCGCGGGGTCATCCTGGTTGGGGTGAGGGCGTTGCGGAACACGCCGACGTCGACGGCGCCGACTGTGAACAGGTCTCGCATCATCGACGACTTCCCGGACGCGAGGTGTGGGATCCCGGTGATCGCCGCGAGCTGCTCACCGGTCGCGACCCGCCACTGGTCGAGCGCTGCGAGCACGTCGAGGTACGCGTGCAGCCGGCCGCCGGCGAGGATCCGTGAGGCGGCGTCCTTCACGTCGGCGTCCAGGTGCTTCGGGATGCGCGACGTACCGATCGCCTGCTGGTCGCGGGCGGCTTTCGCGGACACCCACGTTGCCTGGGACCCGGACGTCCAGAGCTCACGGTGGTACGGGTCGAACCGGAGGTCGGCGGTGACGTCGGGGTGGCAGCCGCCACCTCCGACCCGGCGCCGGGCCCCGTCGACATTGACGGGTGGGGTGTCGCCTGGCAGTTCGATGTCGTCGGTGACGACCGGCGCGAGGAAGTCGGATACGTCGGCGTCGACGTCCATCTCCTCGTCGGGGAGGAAGTCCGCCCAGACGCCGAGGTCCGCGCGGCTCATGCGGGCACCTCAGCGTCGGCGACGGTCTGCACTCGCTCGTACCCGGACATGTCGGATTCGAAGTCGGCGAGCTTCATCGTGAACGCCGGCTGCCGGGTGCCGTTCACCCGGGTGCGGACGATCGCTTCGTACCGGGGGAGATTCGCGACGTCGGCGATCTCCCAGTGCGACCCGTCCGCGGAGAGGTCCGCGACGATCTGCGACATGACCTGCGCGACGTCCTGCGTGTACGCGAGCACGGTCCCGAAGCCGAGGACGGACTCCCGCACCTGCGGGACCAGTTGCGAGGCGCGTTGGGTGGCGAACACCGGGATGGTGCCGTAGGAGCGTCCCTTGTCCTTGATCCACTCGACGATCTCGGGGCTGTTCCCGGCGATCTCGGTGAGCTCGTCGGAGAAGATCGACACGTGCCGGCCCTGCTCGTCCCAGTCCATGCAGTTGCGCTGGATGGCGTCGTACAGGGAGTACATGAGCATCGCGGACATGTCCTCCTTGAGTTGCTTGTCGACGAGCTCGCCGCCCTTGGAGGATCCGACGTTCACGATCACCGCCCACCCGTGCTCGAGGATGTCGTCCCAGCTGACCTTCGACGTCCGCGACCACCACCCCTCGGCGGTGAGAAGCGCCGCAGCCTTGTTCCGGGGCGCTTCGGTGGCGGACTTCCGGTTCGCCGGGGTGACACCGTTCCCGTAGAGGGTGGACAGCTGCAGCCACGCGAACCCGAGGTCGTCGTCTTCGGTGGCGTTGGTGCGCGCCGCTTCGGACTTGATCGCGGTGGCGAGGGCGACGGCGAGCTCGTCACCGAACCCGCCGAGGAGGATGTTCGCGTAGTAGAACGGTGACGCCCCGGACCGGACTCCGGCGGCGTTCGCGACGATCGCGGGGGTGACGATCAGGGCGCCGCAGAACACACGGGTGAGCATGTTGAACGAGTGCGACCCGATGGAGGTCTCACCCCAGACGTACTTCATCGCGTTCGTGATGGTGCGCGCCTGATGCTCGAGCGACCCGACCCGGGGGAACATGTCGATCGCCGGGGTGGATCCGTCGGAGAGGTCGCAGACGCCGACGACGTCACCGACCGCTTCCGCTTGCCGGCGGTACTGCTCCGCACCCTGCCCCTTCGTCTCGAGCGCGACGAGGACGTTCTTGTCGCCGGGAAACCCGTCACGCCCGGACGGCTTCGCACGCTCCAAGCACATCCACGTCCACACGGACCGGAGTGCCTGGGACTTGCCGGATCCGGGCACGCCGAGGAACATCACGCCCTGCCAGAGATCCTTGGCGGACAGGGCAACCCAGTTTGCAAGGGACACCCCGATCCGCGGACCGATGATCTGGTTCATCATCGGCGGTGCGGCGCGCACCGCGGTGGACTGCTCACCGGACGCCGACCCGGCGTGCGGTGCGACGAGCGAGACGGGGATCTCCTGCCCGACGAGGAACGCGTTCTGCGGGAACCCGTACCCGGGGTCGCGGGCGGGGATCTTGTTCCCGTCCTTGTCCTCGGACTCCTTCCGCGCTTTCTGCGGCGCGACCGACAGGCCTGCAGGTGCCGGCAGCCGGCCGTCGTGGAGCGCAGCGCGGAAACGGCTGTGCCGGCCGGGGATGTGCCCGGACCGGAGCCCGCCTGAGATCACCGCGGACGCGGCGGCCGCGGCGAACAACGTCACCTGGGTGAGGGCGGGAAGGTGCGCGAGTTCCGCACCACCGAACGCGAGAACACCGCCTGCAGCGCCGAGCGCGAACGCACCCTTGATCCACGGCTTCGCGTCACCGGAACGTGACGACGTCGCCACGTCCGTGCCGATGTCGAACCCGGGCATCGCGGCGCCCACTTCGCGCAGCAGCGTGCCCGCTTCCGCGGTCGTCTCCGCGCCCGCGTAGAACGTCGCGACGAGCGCGTCAGAACGCCTCGAGTGGTACTGCGGGTTGTTCGTCCCGAGCTGCGCGGACAGCCACGCCAGCTGCCACTTCCGCTCCTTCGCGGTGGGACGCCGAAGCGTCGCCGCAACCCACTGCCCGGGACGCATCGCGATCGACAGCGCACGGGACACCGCGGCGGGGTCTGCACCCTGCTGGGTGTCGCGGGAAACGAGCGAAGGTGTCCGCTCCGTGGTGAGCCACGCAACCTGTGCTGCGTCAGCCAGCGGGGGAAGCTCGTCGACCTCCTCTGCGCGCGCTGCGACCGCGGCCGCCAGGTGCATCGCCGACTTCCCCGCCGAGTGCGTCGCGGGGACGATCAGGAAGTGCGCCAAACCGTTCTCATCACGGGTGGTGAGCAGCGTCGTTCCTGGCACGACCGTGGACGCGAAAACGCCTGCGGTTTGGATGAACGTCATGGGGTTCGGGTCGAAGCTGCCGGACCGGCTGAGCTTGTACACACGAAGCGGGGAATCGTGCTTGGTCATGCACCTAGGACATGCGGCGATCCGTGCACCGGGGCGGGCCAGCGGTCCAGTCGTTCTCGCGCACCGGTGCGGCGCCCGCCGGTGCACCAGTCGGAGAGTGACCGTCGCACGCAACGGACCACCCGCCCGCGCAACGATCATGCGCGAAACCGGTCCGGATACTCGCCGCCTCCACCCCGCCAACCCGGCGCACACAGAGGGCACGAGTAACGCCCACAACGACCCCCGCGACGTGCGCCGCGCCACCTCCCGCGCCGACATACATGTCGCTTTACGCTTCGTCGGTGCCCCCGTCAGACTGCGTCTTCCGTCCTCACCTTCGGTGCGGCGCCGTCCGTCTTCCGAACGCTGGCGCGTCCTGAAGTCTCCCGGTTCCGCGGTCACGTTGCTACCGTGTCCGCTTCACCCCCTGTGGGGGCGGGGTTGCTCGCCTGCCGTGTGCAGGTTCGCGTCGCATGGTCGCTGCCGTGTGCAGCTTCCTGCGAGGCAGCCGAAGCCACTTCGTGTCTCCGTCTGGTGACCCTCCGTTGTCGGGTCACAAACCTTTGCCTGCCGGCGGCTCTCCGCCCAGGCTCCGCGGGGATGCTCACGTCCTGTGCGCGTACCGTTGACCGGCACGTCCGCCGCCCCGTCGAACGCTCCGTTCCCGGTACGCCGTCCGGGCCGTCCAACGAGTCGTTGGACTTCCCCCGAGAACCCAGTCATGCGAAGCCGCCGCCGGCAGGCATCACCAGCGCAAGGGTTGAACGGCACGACGCACACCCCGCCAAACGAACCGGGACCACCAAGACGACGAACAGACCGGACAACGCCCCGACCACCGGGCCGAACGCGTCGAAACACCAGCCAGCCGAACACCACACCCGACCACGGCGCAGCCCGCCGCCGGCAGGCAACCGCACCCCGTGCGGTTCCGGAGGACCCGCCAGGGTCCGACCGAGGGAGCGCAGCGACCGAGACGCAACGACAGACACCACGCCATACGTCACGCCACACCACGAGCAACACACCGCCAACCGCCCCGACAAACGAACCGGAAGGAGGGCGACGAAGGAGCCCGACACGAAACGGTAAACACCCCGCCCAACGTGAAGCCCAACGAGCGAGGCCGACGAAGGAGGCCGAGGAGGATCAACGGCACGGCAACCGCCCCGACAAACGAAACGCGCGAGGCCACCGAATGTGGCCGAGCCAGGCGGGCGGCACACGACACACGCGCACCGCCCGCCCGGCCACCCACGCGCTCGCGCCCCACGCCGAACGACCAGACACACGAGAAGGCGAACGAACAGAAGGCGAGGACGACGAAGTCGGCCGAGCCTGATCCTCGTAAAGAGAGCCACCTCCCCGTTAGTAGAGGCGCCCGCCAGCAGAGGCCCGTGCGGCTAGCGCCGGCTCGCCGCGGCCGCGGCTCGGGACGTGGTTGGGCTAGCGCCCGATCAATGCGTCAGCCGGGAGCTCGCGTTCTCGCGGGGACGTTATTGCTGATTCACTCGCAGACCACCGCCGCGGTCAGTAGATGAGTGTCAACCGTGTAGATCGGCGCGACGAAGAACCCGTCGCAGTACGAGAGCATCGCGTGGGATGCGTCCGCCATGAACTGGTTTGCCTCATCCGCGGGAACCGTTCCAGTGAACGGGTCAGCGACGCAGGCCCAGCGCCACCCCTGCCAGTCTTCGATCACGGCTCCACCCAAGGTGTCGGCGCAGACCTCTGCCAGCGTCGGCAACACGATGGTGAACTCTGCTGAAGCGGCGACAGTCTCGCCGCCCGCCAACGCGAACATGACCGTCAGGACGTGAACGCCTTCGTCGAGCCCGGTCAGGTTGAGCGAGTACGACGTGAGCTTCTTCGCCGTCGACGTCTGTGCGCCGCACGCGATCGCAGTTCCGTCCAGAGCGCAGGAAGATTGGCTGACCTGGTGTGCAGCGCGGTTCACCGAATACGCGACGGTCACCGTGTCGCCTCCGATCTGGTCGACGACTACCGTCGCGGCGGGGGCGTTGCTGTGCGGGGGCGGCGCAGCGGTCGCCGGCGCGGCCGCCCCGACCAGCCACATGGCAACGGCAGCAACCGCACCCCAGGCGTAAACCATCGACGCTCGCTTGATTGATCGCATGTCGTGCACCACCCCTGCACGGTCGGCGCGAGGCCCCAGCCATCTCGGAACGCTTCATCGCAGTCCGCCCTGTTCCCTCGGAGAGTAGACCCGGGCCGAGCGCACGGTCAATGGCTCAGTGCCTGCGACGCGCCGCCCTCACCACCGCTCGGTTGCCCCGCGCATGACCTTCTCGACAGAAGGAGACCTCATGCCCGCGTTCACGTCCCGCCTCCCTGCAAGCCTGAACCAGGACCCCGCCCCGTACATCGACAAGTACGGTGACCGGATCGACTGGGATGCCGAAGACGCGGAGTACTACCCTCGCGACGAGTTCATCCCCGATGTCACCCACCCGACCAGTCGGGTGATCACGCAGCTGCGTGCCGCGATGACGATCCGCAGGACGATCCCAGACGTCGCGGAGATCACCCGGTACCGGGACGGCATCGCGCTGCTCCTCCACGCCGGGTACGGCCGCCCGCTGCCCGGCTGGTACTCCGGCCCCACCGTCATCCCGGCGTATCCGGACACCGACTCCACGAGCGTTGTCGCATACGTGTTCCGTGAGGCCGTCCAGCGGGACACCACCGACAGCGAAGCCGCGGACATGCTCGACCACGCCCTCCGGTTCCTCACCCGATACCGGGACTGGGTCGCGAACGCCGACGGCACCCCCTGGCCGGGCAGGAAGCCGCGCACCCAAGCCGACTACGACGTCCTCTACGCCGAACGTGCATGGCGGCGCTGGGAGAACAAGCCCGACAGCGCCGACAAGGCGTCCTTCATCGCCGGGTACATCGACGCGCGGAAGTTCGACTAGCGAACTCCGGCCTGCTGAGAAGTGCCGACTACCCGCAGACCTTCTCGGCCGCCCGGTACAGCGCGACCGCGTTCGCGACGAACTGCGCCTCCGTGACGTCAGTGTCATCGGGCACGCCTGCGTAGTTCGTCCGCGCTGCCGAAGCTTCGTCCTGCTCGGTCCACCCGTCCGCGATCTTCTCGCACTGCCCGTCCAGCGACACGAGCAGCTGCTCGTCAGGCAGATCACCCATACCGGTGACCGTCGGGTCGGAACGCACTGACTCGAGGAACGCCTGCTCCCGGGACTGCTGCCCAGACGTCGCCGCCATGAACAGGGCAACAGCGACCACCAGCCCGGCGGCCAGGGCGACCGCCAGCCGGAGCCAGCGAGGGCGGGTGCGGGATGTCTGCGGATCCGTCAGCAGGAGCTCCTTCGGTTCCCCTGATCGTATCGACGGGGTGCCGAGCATGGGAACCTGATGGCTCGCCCACCCGCAACATGGAAGGTGACCCCTGCCAGACGCGAACGGGGGAGTATCGCCACACCACCGCCGATGGTAGCTTCTGCCCACCAGACCGCTGACCGCAGAGGCAGGCCATGCCGTCCCAATCGACCAACAGCCGCCCCAAGTGGATCATCCCGGCCGCCCTCGCCGCCGTCGTTGCGGTGGTCGTCGCCGGCTGCATCGCCGCGTTCACCTTCGGGTGGTTCGGGCTCGGAGGCGGCACCTCAACGGCCGCCGCGCCCACATCCACGCCTTCCGGTGCCCTGCCAACAGAACAGGTCGCGGCCCTCGAGGCGCAACTGGAATCGGGCGACCCGGCCCAGCTGTCCGTCGCTCTAGCCCTAGACGAATCCCAGCTGACACCGGAGATGACTTCCGGTTTCGGCACCTCGGACCTGGTCTTCGACACCGCTGCAGCAGTTCAATACGAACACGCTTGGGACGTGCCGGTCACCGTCACCACGGAAGCCGGAGACACCAGCGAATGGATCGCGACGATCATCGACACCGAAGACGGTCTCGTCCTCGGCGACACGAGGGCCGCCGAATGAGTCACCGGAAGGTCATGCTCGCGGCCGCTGCGATTCTGCTCACGGCGGCCGCAACACTCGCGGCGCCACCCGCGATCGCAGCGAGCTGCAATGCCGGCTTCCCATCCAACGTCGACCTTGCCGGCAAGCATGTCGCCCTCCTCGCTCACGGGTGGAACGGCGCGGAGCTCGTCCGCACCCGGCAGCTCCTACAAGACGAGCTCGACGACGCCTGGGCGGTCGGCACGTTCTCCTACCCGGACCTGAACGCCCAATGGCCGGACAAGTCCGGAGCCGCCCAATGTCTGCAGCAGGCGATCCGCGACGTGCACACGAGAACGGGCTCGACCGACGCGAACGTCTACCTGGTCGCCCACTCAATGGGCGGTATTCTCGCCCGGTTCGCCACCAACTCGAGCGACGACCCGTCGATCGACGACATCGTCGCAGGCGTCGTCACGCTCGACACTCCACACCGCGGCTCCCCGATGGGGGCAACCAACATCGCCGCAATGTTGCAGCTCGCGAACGGCGGCGGCTTTGGGGACGGCTCGAAGTGCCTTGCACCGCACCACCCAGGATCGCTGCCGACAGGCTGCGGATACGCGCCGTACTTGTCGCCGGACATCCCGGTTGCCCAGATCGTCGGGGACGTCACGATCACCCGCAACTTCTTCGCGTTCGGGTTCAGCGGTCTCGACACCAACGGCGACGGTGTCGTATGGGTCAACTCGCAATCGGGATACGACGGATCATCTGAAGGGCCCGCCCCAGGGAACGCGATCATCACCCGTCAGGTCGACTGCGAGTCCGCCCTGGCTGTGCTGGCAGCACATCAAGGTTCACGACTCAACCTAGCCAACCCGCTCAGCGTGTTCGGGATCACGGGATCCAAGCAGGTCGCCGCCGGCGACCCCATCCTCAACACGAACAGCACAGCAGTGGCGATGCTCGGCGCGATCGCCAAGACGACAGCCTGCGGACACACAGGCATGACGGAGAACCCGCAGGCGATCACCATGATCGCCGATTCCCTCCGCAGCATGCCGGCCCGCACCGCAGCTTGGGTGATCGACGGCACCGGGTTCGGCCCGGTGAAGATCGGTGGCACCCTTGACGCGGCGAAGGCGGAGCCGTCCGTCACGGTCGAAGATCTTGGATCGCCGTGGTGCGGATCTGTCAACGGCGATGGCTGGTGGTCAGCTGAAGCTCCGGCGGGAGAGGGAAGCGACCTGGTGTCCGTCATCCTCATCGGATCCAGTTACAACGGGGAAGGGGAACCAGCCCGTACGAGCGGCGCGCCAGCAACCGCGGCCGGGATCACCATCGGTTCAACCGCGGAAGAGGTATTCGTCGCCTATCCAGACGCGAGACTGGCCAACGAGCAGTACAGCAGGTCTGCCAGGTTTCCCGACTACCAGGATTACGTCGTCGAGATCAACGGCGGGCCAGTGGTCCTTGGCACGGAGGGCGGCGTCGTTGACGCCATCATGATCGGACAGGAGGGCATCCCCTACGAACTCTGCTCGTAGGCGCATCCCGTGCCGCGCATGACCTGTTCATGACGCAGACCCTCACCGAGATCACCCCTGTCTCCAACAGCTGCCAGCGGTGGAACGACCGGAAGCACTCGTGGCGGCACCCGTCGGAGGGCGGGTTCGACGCCCGCCGGTTCGAAGCTGTCCCACTGTCGGAGGCGGTGGCGAAGGCGTTCACGGTCAGGAACCACTACAGCGGCTCATTTCCCGCGGCACGGTTCGCGTACGGCCTCACCACCGACGACGAGCGCCTCGGCACCGACGGGACGCTCGTCGATGGCCGGCATCTGGTCGGAGTCGCGGTCTTGTCCGTGCCGATGTCGTCGGCCGCGCTGAGCAACGTGTTCCCAGACCTCGAGCCGATCCAGCAGACGATCGAGCTCGGCCGGTTCGTCCTCACCGACAGCGCCCCAGCGAACGCGGAATCGTGGTTTCTCGGGCATCTGTTCCAGATGGCCGCGGACGACGGCATCCGTGGTGTCGTCGCGTTCGCAGACCCCATCCCGAGACGTCGGACCACCCTCACCATCGACGAGGACGGCAACCTCGGCGAAGAGGTCGAAGAGGTGCTGCCTGGACATGTGGGGTTGATCTATCAGGCCAGCAACGGCCGGGCGCTCGGCCGGTCCACGCCGCGGACCCTGAACTACGTCCCTCGGGTCGGCAAGGTCCTGTCCGAGCGGACACTCTCGAAGGTCCGCACTGGAGACCGCGGCGCCGAAGCCGGAGAGAAGCAGCTCATCGCCCTCGGCGCCCGAGCACGTCTCGCCGGTGAGAACCCGAAGACCTGGCTCGCGCGGGCGCTTCACGACATCGGCGCGACGAAACTCCGGCACCCCGGCAACCACCGATACGCATGGGCGCTCGGCACGCCAGCTCAGCGGCGACACACCCGGTTCGGGCTCGAGCAGACGGCGTACCCGAAGCCCAGAGATCTCCTGACGGTGGCGTAAGCGGAGCCGTTAGGGGTTCGCGGCGTGCGTGCGAACACGAACGTGATCCGCCTTGCGGGTTCGCCACTCCAGGAGCACACTTCGGACGGAGCAACTCATGGCAGCCCTCGAACCAGAGCCGTGGATTCGACCGGACATGAACCGGGTGATCGGGTGGATAGACCCCGGTTCACAACCCCCGGTCGGGTACTTCGCCCCTGCTTCCACCAGCGGGCCGAGCGCCCCGCTTCTCTGGCCCACCGGCGAGTCATCAGTCGGGGACGGCTCGCCACCGTCGCGTCGATCCGCCAACGGCGGTGCCGATCCCTGACCGTAGGTTGGCAACCACCGGTGCATCCGGCACCCTGAGCAGCTCGTCTTTCGGTTCGGGAACCGGCCCGAGCCCGTCGGCGATCTCGACCGAGAGGACGGTTCCGCCGGCGCGAACGACGTTGTAGCGCTCGTGGACGACGACCGCCTCGCCGACCAGCAGGTACTCGCCGAGGGGACGGTGATGCCAGACGGTAGGGGTGCCCGGTTCGAGCAGGTACGAGAGGGACGCTTCCTGCCCGGCCACCTCGAGCA
>NZ_WJSP02000020.1 GCF_009720255.1 Agromyces humi
TCCGGCGGCGGCGAGGCGGGAGACGAGCGCGCGCGCGGCCTGGTCGACGTCGGTGCGGGCACCCGTGATGCCCATGGTCGAGACCGCGTAGACGAAGCCGCGGCTCGCCTCGACCGCCTGCCGGATGCGCGCGTCGGTGGAGGTGGGCGCCGCGAGGAACACGCGGTCGAGCCCGGTGCGATCGGAGGCGGCGATCCAGTCGGCCGCCTCGTCGGGGATGAGGTCGGGAGTGATCAGGCCCGCTCCCCCGGCCGCGGCGAGGTCGTCCGCGAAGCGGTCGACGCCGTACTGCACGACGGGGTTCCAGTAGGTCATGATCAGCACCGGGGCATCCGTGCGCTCGGTGATGCGGCGCACCGCCTCGAACCCGTGCGTGAGCCGGAAGCCGCCCGCGAGCGCCTGCTGGGTCGCCGCCTGGATGACGGGACCGTCCATGACGGGGTCGGAGTAGGGCAGGCCGAGCTCGAGCACGTCGACGCCGTTCTCGACGAGCGCGACGGCCGCCTCGACGCTCTCGTCGAGCGTCGGGAAGCCGACCGGCAGGTAGCCGATGAGCGCGCCGCCGGCCTCCTCGTTGCGCCGGCGGATGACGGAACCGGCGGTTCTCACTTGGGGTGCTCCTCGTCGTACAGCTCGAAGTACTTCGCGGCGGTGTCCATGTCCTTGTCGCCGCGACCCGAGAGATTCACCAGGATGGTGGCGTCGGGGCCGAGCTCACGTCCGAGTTCGAGCGTGCCGGCGAGGGCATGCGCCGACTCGATGGCGGGGATGATGCCCTCGGTTCGGGTGAGCAGGCGCAGCGCCTCCATGGCCGCGGCATCCGTCACCGGCCGGTACTGCGCCCGGCCGATCGCGGAGAGCCAGGAGTGCTCGGGGCCGACGCCCGGGTAGTCGAGGCCGGCGGAGATGGAGTGCGACTCGATGGTCTGCCCGTCGTCGTCCTGGAGGAGGTAGCTGCGCGCGCCGTGCAGGACGCCGGGTCGGCCCTTGGTGATGGTGGCCGCGTGGCGTTCCGTGTCGACGCCCTCGCCGCCCGCCTCGAACCCGTAGAGTCCGACCTCGACGTCGTCGAGGAACGCGTGGAAGATGCCGATGGCGTTCGAGCCGCCGCCCACGCACGCCGTGACCGCGGTGGGCAGCGCGCCGGTGAGGTCGATGACCTGCTGCCGCGCCTCCTCGCCGATGATCTTCTGGAAGTCGCGGACCATCTCGGGGAACGGGTGCGGGCCCGCGACCGTGCCGAAGATGTAGTTGGTGCTCGCCACGTTCGTGACCCAGTCGCGCATCGCCTCGTTGATCGCATCCTTCAGGGTGCGGGAGCCGGCGGTGACGGCCACGACCTCGGCGCCGAGCAGGCGCATCCGGGCGACGTTCAGCGCCTGGCGCTCGGTGTCGACCTCGCCCATGTAGATCGTGCACTCGAGCCCGAACAGCGCCGCCGCGGTGGCCGTGGCGACGCCGTGCTGCCCCGCCCCGGTCTCGGCGATGACGCGCGACTTGCCGATGCGCTTGGTGAGCAGTGCCTGGCCGAGCACGTTGTTGATCTTGTGCGAGCCCGTGTGGTTGAGGTCTTCCCGCTTCAGGATGACGCGGGCGCCCCCGGCGTGCGCCGCGAAGCGCGGCACCTCGGTG
Source organism: Agromyces humi (assembly GCF_009720255.1). GTDB lineage: Bacteria > Actinomycetota > Actinomycetes > Actinomycetales > Microbacteriaceae > Agromyces > Agromyces humi. Next base: position 1,633 of record NZ_WJSP02000020.1, read on the forward strand.
ATGATCGACGGCCGCCCCGTGTAGCTGCGGCCGAGCTCGGCGAGCTCGGCGCCGAAGGCGGGATCGAGCTTGGCGAGGTCGTAGGCCTCGCCGAGCTCGTCGAGGGCGGCGATCAGGGATTCGGGCACGAATCGCCCGCCGAAGTCGCCGAAGTACGGACCGGTCTGCGCTCTGAGCGCCATGTCACACCGCCAGGAAGGCTCGGAGGTTGGCAATGGGGTCGCCCGTGACGAGCGCCTCGCCGACGAGCACCACGTCGGCGCCCGCCGCGCGGTAGTGCGCGACATCCGCCGCCGACAGCACCGCCGACTCGGCGACGCGCACGGCGTCGGCGGGGAAGCGGTCTGCGAGACGACCGAAGAGGTCGCGGTCGAGCTCGAACGACGTGAGGTCGCGGGCGTTGACGCCGATCAGGCGCGCGCCGAGCGCTGCCGCCCGGTCGAGCTCCTCGGCCGAGTGCGTCTCGACGAGCGGCGTCATGCCGAGGTCGACGATGAGGTCGAAGAGCTCGCGCAGCGTCGCGTCGTCGAGCGCCGCCACGATGAGCAGCACCAGGTCGGCGCCCGCCGCACGGGCTTCGAGCACCTGGTAGGGGGTGGCGATGAAGTCCTTGCGGAGCACCGGCAGCGCCACCGCGGCGCGGACGTCTTCGAGGTCGGCGAGCGAGCCGCCGAACCTCCGGCCCTCGGTGAGGACGCTGATCGCGCTGGCACCGCCGAGCTCGTAGCTGCGTGCGAGGGCTGCCGGGTCGGCGATGGCCGCGAGCGGGCCGCGCGAGGGGCTCGACCGCTTGATCTCGGCGATGATCTTGACCCGCCCGGCGGGCTTCAGTGCCTCGAGGGCGTCGAGCGCGGCCGGGCGTGCGAGTGCTGCGCGCTCCACCTCGGCGAAGCCGCGCGTCTCACGGCGTGCAAGCGAATCGGCGACCGCGTTCGCGGTCAGTTCGGAGAGCACGCGTCAGTGCGCCTTCTCGACGACCTTCGCACCGCCGACGCCGTAGCCGGCACGGGACAGGACCCAGCCCACGATGGCACCGACGACGAGGAGGGCTGCCGACGCCCAGACGAGCCATGGCACGTCGAGGAAGAACGCGACCGTGCCGATGGTGACGGCGATGAGCATGATGATGACGGAGGTCCATGCCGCGGGCGAGTGTCCGTGGCCGGGATCTGCGTGCTCGGTGCTCATGTTGCTCCTTCGTTGCGGGGTTTCGGGGGCCAGTCTAGCGGTTCGGTCCGGCGGGGCTGTCGCCGCGTGCCGGGTCGTCGGCCGTCTCGGTGGGCTCGTCGGTGGGCTCGTCGATGGGGTCGTCGGTGGGGTCGTCGCCGCGGCTGAGGTCGTCCCAGTCGTCGATGGCGCGGTCGGATGCCGCTCGCCCTTCGGCGCCCGCCTCGACCGGCTCGTCGGCGTCCTCCAGGCGCGCGGCGCGATACCGCCGCGACGACGACGGCCAGCGCGTACCGGTGACGAGCACGGCGACGCCGGCGAGCACGAGCAGCACGGCCAACCCGCCCGCGACCCAGATGAGGGTGCGGACGGTGCGCTTGTCGCCGGCGCTCCTGCGGACCCCTTCGCGTCGATTCCGACCCCGCCGTCGGGCGCCGACACGGCCATGACTCCCGAGCGCACGCTCACCCGCCGCGAACTCCGCGCCATGCTCGACGCGAATTCGATGGGCGAGTTCGACGAGCTCGACTTCGGTGACGAGGCCGAGCAGCCCTCGATGCCGGCTCCGCAGGCAGCGCCGGGGCAGGGGCACACCGGGTTCGATCCGTTCGCGCCGAAGCCGACGCCGTTGCGTGCACCCGCGCCGCACCAGGTCGCGGAGGCTGCCATCGCCGACGAACCCCTCATCGCGCCGAGGCCCGTGGGGCACTGGACCGACCAGCTCAATGCCCCGGTCGACCGGGCCGAGCCGTTCGACCAGCTGCTGTCGCGCGGTGGCGTGAGTCACGGCGTGCCGACCACGACGAACGCGCTCATCCTGCCGACGCTTCCCGATCACGGGCCGATGGGCGGCACGCTCGCCGCGAGCGGTGAGACGATCGTGACCGGGTCCGTCGACCTGCCGCGCAGCTTCGGCGCCACCGGCGTGCACCCCAGCCAGATCGACTCGTCCGACGTCGACCGGCTGTTCGACCAGGTCGAGGACGGCGCCGGGGTGGGCGCCCCGGTCGCGGCCACTCGCGCCATCAGCACCCAGAATGCGGCGCGGGCCATGATGGCTCCGCCGAAGAAGGAGGGCATGAACGTTCCGCTCGTGCTCGCCGTGACCGCCGGCGTGCTCGCGCTCGGCGTCGTCGGCACCCTCGTCATCGGTGCACTGACGGGGCTCTTCTGAGTCCGGCATCGCACCATCATCCGGAAGTGAACGCATGACCGCATCCGAACAGGCACTCGAGTCGCTCGCCCTCGCGGCGCGCGCAGCGGATTCCAAGGGCGGCGAGGACCTCGTCGCCCTCGACGTCTCGGGCCCGCTGCCGTTCGCCGACGTCTTCCTCCTCGTCACCGGCACCTCCGAGCGGAACGTCGTCGCGATCGCCGACGAGGTCGAGGACGTGCTGCGGGAATCCGGGGCGAAGACCCTCCACCGCGAGGGACATGCCGCGGGGCGATGGATCCTGCTCGACTTCGGCGGCCTCGTCGTCCACGTCTTCCACCGTGAGGAGCGCCTGTACTACGGCCTCGAGCGGCTCTGGCTGGACTGCCCGGCGCTCCCGGTCGCGCCGCTGCTCGCCCGCGAGAACTGACCCGTCGGGGCATCCGCCGCCTGAGGCCTCCTCGATTTCTTCCCGAGGGTGAGGCTGGTGTAAGCTCAGTTCGTTGCCCCGAACGGGGCGCACGGGTCTGTGGCGCAGCTGGTAGCGCACCTGCATGGCATGCAGGGGGTCAGGGGTTCGAGTCCCCTCAGATCCACCCAAAACCCCTGATGAATCGGTAGATTCACAGGGGTTTTTCGCGTTGACGATAGCCGAAATATGGCCTTTGTGGCCTTTTTGGGGCCTTTTTCATTTCGATGACGAGCCTCCACAGCTAGCCACATGCGAAGCCCCGAGACGGCAAGCATTTTGGCTTGATGCGCACTCCTGAGGAGTATGAGCACATCAACCCAATCCACCGTTCCGGCATCCCGGTTCGTCGACGAGCTGGGGGACTATCTCAGCGTCGATGAGTTGGCGCAGTACCTGCAGCTGTCCAAAGAGACGATCTATCACTGGCGTCTCGAAGGAACCGGCCCGAAGGCCACCAAGCTCGGCAAACATCTGCGATACAGCCGCGAAAACGTGCTGGCTTGGCTGAGGGCCAGAACGGACCGACGGTGACCACGGTGATGGCTTCCTCCTCTGCGAAGACAGAGGGTGATTGCGATGCCACGCAGCAAAATGGAACCCGGTTCACACGGGGAGATCTCGTACCACGACCTGCCCGACGGTCGCGTTCGCGGCACCGTCAAGTTCCGTCGCATCGACGGGAGCTACGGCAAGCTGCGTATCCGGGCGGCCTCCAGGGCGCAAGCGCGGAGGACTCTGGTCGAAGCCGTTGGGGTCGAGTACGAAGCCGCCCACACGACGAGTGGCGGTCTGACTCCGGACTCGCTCTTCGTCGAGCTTGCTCATGAGTACATGGAACACGTTGCGTTCACCGGCGATCAACGGGATACGACACGACACGAGAACCGGCGACTGATCGAGAAGAAGATCGCTCCGCTGATGGGTGCGTTGGCGCTTCGGGAGATCAAGGCGAGCACGATCCTGCGGGTCTACAAAACCATCCACCGGGAGACGCCTCGACAGGCGGACACGTGCAAGGCACTGATCAGTCAGATCTGTTCCTACGCCGTCATGAACGATCTCATGGTCGCCAATCCAGCTCGAGAGGTGAAGAGTGTCAGGCGGCGGCCGAAGCCGATCTACGCGCCCGACGCCATGGAGTTGGATCAGTTCCGCGCGATCATTCGCGACTACCTGAACCGCGACGACCGGATGGGGCCGCGGCCGTCCGACCTCCTCGGCGACGTCGTCGATCTGATCCTAGCCACGGGGGCACGCGTCAGCGAGGCAGTTGGACTCAAGTGGCAGTTCGTCGACATCACGTCAGAGCGGCCGACCATCACCATCGCCGGCAAGATCGTGGACTCCAAAGGTCAGCCCAAACACTACGAGGACTACCTCAAGTCAGAGGCAGGCTGGCGGTGCATCTCCGTGCCCGTCGAGCTCCTCCCGATGCTCCGCCGTCGCCAGCTTGCATCCGGCGGAAACGAGTTCGTCTTCCACACACGCACCGGCGCGCCCAGCGGCACACAGGATGTACATCGATCGTTGCGGCGAGTCCGGGAATGGGCGGGTCTCGACGAGGAGCTGGTGCCGCACGCGCTGCGCAAATCGGCTGTGACCGCAGTGGCTGACGCGCTGGGCATCGAAGGCGCCGCCCAGTTCGCCGGCCATAAACGTTCCCGCGTCACCGAGCAGTACTACGCGAAGCGCGCCGTTCGGGCTCCTGATACCTCGGTGGTGCTCGGCAGCCTCCAGCGCCCTCGAGCCGAGTCCAGTGAAGTGGTCCACATCGAGCGCGGGCGTAGGGCTCACTGAGCGCTGATGCATGACTACCTGTTGAGGACCTCGATCAGTGCTGCCTTCGCATCAGCAAGGTTGATCTTCTCCTGTTCGATTCGCCGAAATGGCACTGACCCGGCGGTGGCGATGCTCGCGTATGCCTCAGCCTCATTGAAGGTCAGGTTAGATAGCCGGGCGGTCGATGGGGTCAGGAGGGCGCCACGGCGGTCCCGATCAACGCCGAGGTCCGCGTAGCGACCTCGAGCGGCGGCGTCCATCAGGATCGAATCGACGCGGATACCCTGGCGTTCGAGAACTGAACGCAGATTGTCGAGGATGGCAAACCCGTCGGCGTCGATGTCGCCCCAGTAGACGAGGCGCTCCGCTGCCGTGATCCACTCGATCCCGCTCAGCGAGGATGCCGCTGCCTTTCCGCCACCTTCGACCACGACTGTGTCAGGCATAGCGGGGAACCACAGTCGGCAGTCACGGTTCTCCACGATGAGGATGTTCCTAGGGCGGTACGCGACCGCGTGGCGGTCTCCCGTAGTCCAGGCGTCGTGTCGGCGGGCGCCGGTCGCGAGGTAGCCAGGGTCAGTGTAGGTGAAATGTGCAACCGAGAGACGTGGGCGGGTCTCCAGGCTGATGTCACGTCCGACGAGTGATCGGAGAAGCTTCTCGTGGCTGCCGAGCCATTTCGTGTGCATCCCCGGCACGGGGAGTTGCCGGGTGGTCCATTCGCTCATGTCGCGGTTCTCGTTGAGCCAGCCGACAGCGTCGATCACGACATCGACATCGCCGTCGGCGAGGCGGCACGCTGCCCTCAATGTGACCGAAGTCAGGACCGCGCCAGCATCACGCAGCCTGGCTGAGACCCGTCGTGCGCGATCGAGTCGACACCGACGCCTGGTCCGCCGAGGAGTTTTACGGTTCCGAGTGCGGCCTGGAGAGTCTCCACATGAACGCGGTGTGGCGCTGCAGAGCTGTTGCCAGCAACGGTGACCACGGTGCTCTCCAGGCGAGATCCGGCCACACTGGCGAGGTCGACGCGATCCCACGCGACCCGCCAGTCGTGCCACACACCGAACCCCAGCCGCTCGACGGATGCCGACCCGGTGATGCCGGTCCGCACGGAGACCGTGAACGTCTGCTGGTCGCCGCCGGTCATTTCGGCACACACCCGCTCAGCCCACGAGCCGACCACGTGCTTCGCGACCGAGGCCGCGGCCTCCGCGGGGCCGAGCAGGCGGGCGGTCACGCAGAGAGCTCCGGCAGTCCGACCTTCGGCTTCGCCCACGACCGACCCTTGGTGTCCTTCAGGATGTCGTACTCCACGTCGACGTGCGGCTCGATGGCGCTGTACTTGTCGTTCGGGGCGCCGATGATGAGCTGGAAGCCGAGTCCCCGCCACGCCCCGATCGCGCGCGCGGTGAAATGAGCGTCGGCCTTGATGAGGGCCTCGTCCAGGAACACAGGCGCGTACCGGGGCCGTTCCGAGCCGGCATCGCCGAGCTGGTAGCGCAGGGCTGCGCCGACGATGAACGCGATGAGCTCCTGCGACTCGCCACCGGACTTCTCACCGATGTGGTCGTACAGGGCGACGTGCTGGTTCGTCGCCGCGAGGATCCGCTCGGCGCTGACCCGGACGTGGTTGCGTACGTCGACGAGCTCCTCGAAGTCCGGAGCCGTTCGGCGGATCCGGTTGATGAGCTTCGCCATCCGTCCGTACACCTGCTCGCGCTCTTCATCGGTGGTCGCAGCATCGATGGCTGCGCGCACGTCCCGGAGCTCACGACGGAACCGCTTCCGAACATCGGACTGGTTCTCGCTGAGCGTGATCTGCAGCCGGTGGTCGTCGTCGAAGAACGGGAGGTCGTGCATGATGCGGTTGATCGGCTCGATTCGCTCACGGATCTCCCGGAGGGATCGTCCAAGGGCCGAGTCCAGGTTGGTGAGGTCGTTGCCGGACAGCTTCAGCAGGCTGTCGCGCCACTCGTTCTGGAGCTCGTGAAGGCCGCTGGTCTCAAGCTCTACCAGGATGCGGTCGAAGTCGGCAAAGGACTGCTCCGGGTCGGCGAGCATGTTCGGGCTCGGCCACCGCTCGAGGAAGGCGGTCATGGTGCGGCGGAGGGCGTCCCGCTGTTCGCCGAGCTGGTCGATGGCTGCCTGCTGGTCGCTTTCGAGTCGTCTAGATGCGGAGTTGAGCGCGGCGTCGAACCCGTCCAGCACCTTCGTGGGCTTAGTCTCCGCGGAGGTTTCCGGCGCCATGAACTGCGTGTCAAGGTAGGCCGACTGGTCGTCGGAGAGGGCGCGCTCCGCGTTTTCGGCGTCGTCGATGACGATCTGCGCCGCATCGACCGCGTCGATGACGTCAGACCAAAGTCCAGCCAGCCTGAGCTGCTCCTGCTTGGCCCCTCCGATATCCTCCCGCAGGCCGGAGGCCTTGTCGGCTGCCGTCTTGATCTGCGCCTTCAGATTGGCAATCTCGGGGTTGCCGGCCGTGATGTCCTCGATGATCCCGGCCCAGCGGTCACGCTCCTGCTCAACGGAGCCGACATCGACCTGGTCCCAGGTGAGGCTGCGGACGGTCCTGTAGGCGCTGTGCCGATCCTCGACCGCGTCGAGCGCTGCGTTCGCCTCATCGGCCGCGTTCTTCGCCGCCTTCGCCTTGAGGCGAGCGGACTGGATGCGTACGTCGAGATCGGCCAGATAGCGCTGGTTCGAGTACCCGAGCACGTTGGCGCGGCCGTGTCCACCGTGAGCGCCGCGGTTGCCCTGTGACGTCTGCCCGGTGATCGTGAGCGCCATCCGGTGCTGGGAGAGCTCGCGCGGCGAATCGACACAGACGAACGCGTACTGCTGGGCGAGCCGATCTTGGAGCCAACCGGTGAACGGGCCACCCTTGTGGTCGAGGCGCCCGGGCAGGGTCTTCAGATCTCCGTCGCCGGCGATCGCCATGCCGACGTGAACCCCCTCATAGCGGAGGCGCTCGGCGGTGCGGACGGATTCGATTGCGGAACGGAACGCGGGCAGGTGAGCCGCGTCAATCAGCAACGTCGTCGCGAACCCGCCGAGGGCGAGATTGAAGGCTTCTCGCCACGGCTCGAACTCGGTCCGTACCTCAACGAGCTCACCGACGAACGGAAGATCCCCCACCGCGAGCCCGGCCGCAGCAGCCAGAAGCGCGCGGGACTCGTGGAGCCGATCGGTGATGTTGCCCTTTCGGTCGACTGCCTTCCGCCGCTCCGTTTCGAGGGAGGCCAGCTCCGTGCGGAGGGCCTTGCTTGTGCTGCTGGCTTCGACGAGGGCATCCCGGGCAGAATTCTTCGCATCGTCGGACGCAAGTGCCGTGGCCGCCGTGTCAGTTAGTGCGGCGAAGTCCTTCGCCGACGAGACCTCGGTATGCAGGACCGTGAGGGCTTCCTCGAGGCGGGCACGCTCGCGCTCCACGTCCGTGAGGCGGATCAGAGTGCCTCGCAGCTCACGGTTCGCCGTTTCGAGCCGGTCGCCGCCAGCGGCACGGAGGACATCGGCGAGGCCGTCGCGTTCGAGCTCGGCGGCTTCGGCGAGGGTCTGCGTCTCGCGGACGACGTCGTCGGCTGTACGCGAACCGACTCGCAGTTCGTCCTCGACGGCGCGGAGCATCTCCAGGCGACGGTTCGCCCGCCACAGCGTCGCGAGGGAGGCCGGGTCAGAGAAGCGCCCGACAGCGTCGATCACCTGGAGCCGTTCAGCTGCCTCCTCGATCCGGGTCCTCATTCCTCGGATCGGCGCGAGCGCCTGCACCTGCTGCCGGGCGTTGACCATCCGGTTGCGGGTGCTCTCCAGGCCGTCGAAGTGGGTGACGACCGCGTCCGCGGTGCTCAGGGTCTCCGGCTCCTCGAGGACCATCCGCTTGTAGAGGTCGTCGACAGTGGTGATCTGCTGACCGGCCTGGATTCGTGCGAGCAGGCTCATCGCTTTCGCGCCCGCGCCTGCGGCACCGATGCCGAGGACGTTGTGGAGCCGGGCGGAGAACTCCTTGTCGGTGGAGAAGGTCTCGAAGCCTGCAGCCCGGACCGACGCGTCGCTGAGACGCTGCTCCGCTGCACGCTCGAGCACGCCGAGACTGATCGCACCATTCGCGGTGGCCCGAACCCTGACGGTGTCGTCGATCAGGCGGGCGCCGGCTGGGATGTACCAGGCGCGGACGGCGGTGAACCGGGATCCGTCGTGGTCGACCCAGGTCATCGCGACCGCGCTCCACGTGTCGGTGCCATCGCCTCGGAGCACAGTCAGCTTCGTGCCGTCCTCGGTGCGGGCCTCGTCGGTCTTCCCGCGGCCATAGGAGATGATGTTGCGCTGGTCCGCGCCTCGGGGACGCCCGGTGACGGCTCCGTTGGAGGCTCCGTTGAACGGGGTCGTGTGCGGCATCATCAGGGCGACGTTCGCGTCCATGAGGGTGGATTTGCCGGACCCGGAACCGCCGCAGAGCAGGGTCGAGGTGGGGGAGAACCTCACCCGGTGAGGACCCTTGTCGTAGCCACCCCAATTGATGAGCTGGAGCTCTTCGGCCAGCCACTGCTGCCCGCGCGATGATGCCGGGATGAGCCCGAACAGGGTGTCGATCATCGTCACAGCGTGGCTCCTTCGAGATCGCGGTCGTCCGCAAGGTCTGGGTCGACGTCCTCGCCGGACTCATCTTCGAGGTCGATGGGGCGCGCTTGAGCCTTTTGCTCGGTCAGCCACGACACCAGCTCGCGCAGCCGCTCCGAGCTGAGGACGATCTCCACCAGCGGGGTGATGCGGTAGCGGCCTTCCGACTCCTCGTCGACGACACCTTCCTGGCGAAGCCGGTTCAGTGCAGCACGGATCATCTTCTGTCGGCGGGCGGTGTCACCGTCAGCGTCCGCGAAGTAGGTCAGCACCGTCTGCTCGACGTCCTCGACGTCCACGCGCGGTGATTCCTCACCTGCGGTCGATTCCCGCTGGTAGACGGTGCGCAGGTGGACGAGCACGAGGGTCTCCGCGCGGTTGTACGCCTCGTCCCGGAGCAGGATCGGGATGTCGAGCTCGTCGGACCGGATCTGCTGCTTGTATGCGACGCCGCGGTCACGGTCGACGATGAGCTGGAGGAACAGGTCGTGCAGTCGCGACTCAACGGCGTTCTGGTGTTCGAGCAGGACCGCCCAGTCGCCGCGGTTCTTGTCGGCGAGGAGGAACCGGCGCTGCAGGAGGCGCACCAGCACTCGTCGCACCTCGGAGTCGAGACTTCCGCGGTCGCCCGCGAACAGCTCGTCGGGGTCCTCCTCCATCGCGACGGGTGCGATGAACGCGTCCTTCTCCGTCGTCGGTTCCAGTTCGGCTTCGAGGTCAGTCATCTTGCATCTCTTTCGCGGTGCGGGCTGTCACGCTGCCGAAGGCGAACCGGCGGCTCGTCCCGTCGGGTCGGATGGTCTCGACGACGGAGACGCGTTCGCTCTCGGTAATGCCGTTTCGATGGGCGATCTCCAGTAGGCCGAGGAGGTCGACCGGCCGGCGGATGTCGTCGTCAGCGCCTGCGAAAGCTGCTGCGAGGTCGAATTCGTCGCCGAGGGTACCCACGTACTCCTCGAGCTCCCGGTACCGGGGTCCGCCCCATGCGCGCGTGTCTGCATCGATGAACTCGACGTCGGCGGATTCGGTGAGAGGTTCCGGGGCACCGGGCGGACGGAGGTCGCTGAGGGTCTGTCGTAGGTGTCCGACCTCGGCCACGGGGAAGCTGCGCACAGGTTCGACTCGGTCGCTGAATTTCGAGGTCTGCATCCACTCGTGGAGCCCGGACATTGCGCCGCGAAGCAGCTCGTCGACTTGCCGGTCACGGACTGGGTCGTGGGTGCGCACTTGCGAGGTGATCACCTGGGATGCCCGCCGCTGCGCGGTCAGAACCTCCTGAACGCCCTGTTCGACGCGACGTCCGACGGCTTCGAGGTCGATGCGTTGCGCCGGAGTGAGGAGCCTCGCGAACGGCTGTGCAAGCAGCGTGTGCAGCTGGGTGGTCAGACGGTCGATGTGCTCCGGGTCTCCGATAAGGCGGAGCGCTCCGTCGAACGCGCGCCCTTCTGCGGTCGACTGCATGACGTGCTTGCCGGCCTGGAGATATTCGCGCAGGATCTCACCGGTCGGGCGGACATCCCGTCGCAGTTCGGAGACGACCTCGCGCTGCATAGCCTTGATTGACTCTGCCACACGTGAGAAGTCGGCCGGGAGCTCACGCGTCAGATGGATGACGTTCTCGGCCTCCTCGAGGAGTTGCTCGTCGTCGATGGGGTCCGCATCACCGCTTTCGAGGCGTGTGATTTCGACGTCGAGCGCGTCCCGCTCTGCTATCAGAAGTGAGATCCGTTCTCCGGGGTCCGCCTCGGCGTCGCGGGCGAGGCGCTCGACGGCATCCAGAAGCGTTCGCACCCGGGAACGCGAAACACGCCCGGTTGTTCCTCCGGCGCGGCCGGCGACTTCGAGGGCACCTACCGCGTGCGCGGAGAGCTTGTACACCTCGGCGTCGTCGTAGATCTGCGGCGCCAACCATCCGAGCTTCACCCAGTAACGGCAGATCTCTCGCCCGGTCCCGCCCGGCAGTTTCTTGTCGTCCTCGTCGTAGCCGGCGGCGCGGAGCTGTTCGACGGCCTCGCCGACTTCGGCGTGAGCATCGGCGACAGCGACGGCGGTACGGTCTGCCGTGAACATGATCGACAGCATGGCTATGACGAACGGTGCGTAGCGGCCGTGGAGGAGATCGAGTGTCGGATTCTTGAATGCTGTGACCGACCGTTGGTAGGCGGCTTCGGCGCGGGTGTTCGGCATCGATGCAACCATAGCCGGTGGCTACGACACCAAGTCCTATACCGACATGCGGTATCGGCGCGAGGTAATCGCCCGGCGATCCAGATCAAACGCGTTTCATAGCGCCCCATGTCCGACTGCGGCATTTCGTTGCATCTCTACCCGAGGTCGCTCAAGCATGAGGCCCCAAGATTCGCGGGTGAGCCCGGTGTCGCGAGCTCCCAGACGAGGTCTGATCACCACAGCGTCCAGGCCCTTGAAGCCGAGATTCGCGCAGCCATTCTTGAACTGAACGGAACCCTGAAACCGTTCATCTCGACCAAGACCTCGAAACAGGCTCTTGATCTCTTTCGTGGGACACCCTCTTCACCGCCGCTTGACGGCATTGGCGTAGACCCAGACGAACCGGTCTTGCCTCGTCGTTGGGTCGGGGTACTTCACGAGCACCGCGCCATGAGTCCAGGCCAGAGCCTCGCCCTCCACCGTTCGCGGTTCTTCGTACACGACTCGATACCTGACGGATGCGATAACCGGAACCGAGTTGGGCGCCTCGGCGCGGGGGCCAGTGCGCCGGACTTCTGCTGTCGTCAAGCTGACTGGATTCCCACGCTTTGCCTGCTCGAGTCGGATCTCGTCGGCGCGTTCGTCAGCGGCGTCGGGGTATCTGCGGTTGCTGCCCACGTCAGGCGTAGGTCGCTTCGACGGTCCAGCCGTTCGGGCCGTGGCGCAAGTCGAAGACGAGAAGCGTGCCATCGTCCGCGCGTCCGGTGACCCGCCACCCAGGTGCTAGGAGCACGTCCGCTGGTGGGTGAGAGATACCGCTTGGCCATTCGGGATATTGGGGGAGTGAGGTGGGCTGGTCGATGATTCGGTAGCGCACGCCGCGATGGACGAGCCGTATTGGAAGGTCGGTGCCATTCAGCCAAACGGTGACGGTCTCGCCGTGTGTTGTGAGCATGCGGTCTCCTCAGAGAGTTTCGAAGATATGTTCGACGATAAGCCGAGGTTGCTCAACTTGCAATGTAGGCCCAACGTCAAATGACGGGTGGGGAGGCGCTCGCTGATCACAAGCTCCGACAGGGCGGTAGTGCCGCCATGGTGAATGCCTGCGCCTGCTGCCCGACGAGTCGCCTGACCTCGCACGACGACATTTACCGCCGATTGAGGGCCACAAGTGCCAAGTCGTGGCGGAACCTGCACTCATGTGCCACGCGCCTCGCGTCGCCATTCGAGGTCGGCGACGACGAATGCGACGAAGTCGGCATCGCGGTCCACGATGACGACCTCTTCGACGGGGTCAGCGGGCGGTTCGCCGGGCCAGGCGGTTTGGCGGGTGGGACGGTCGCGGTCGAGCCGAGTGCCGGAGGTAGTGACCCAGTCGTGGAGGCGGTTGCGGGCGTCGGCGAAGTCGCGGTGCCAGCCGAAGGGAGCGGAGCCGTGCTGGTCGGGGTCGTAGGCACTGAGCCAGTGCAGGTGGAGCGCGGAGAGTTCCCAGACGAGTTCGGGGTGGCGGTGCCAGAACGGCGGGATGATCGAGGCCGGCAGGCCGTAGGTTCGGCGGAGCCAGTTGACCCAGCGGTTGAGCTCGACCCACTCGGTTTCGGCTTCGTCGGCGGTGAGCAGGTTCCAGTTGACCGGATGCGGGGGCTCGGCGACGAGCGGCGCTCCGAGCTCATCGAACGCGTCGTCATCGAACACAGCTCCGTTGAACGCGCCGCCGAGCACGGGTTCCTGATCGGCGGCACCAGAGTCTCGTGAGGACGTGTCGCGCACGTCGATTCACACGCCAAGGACGGCAGATCCGGCAGGTGCGGGCGCATCGTCGTTTCGTACGCGGGCTTCCTCGCGGTCGGTTCCGATCGCATCATGGCCGTTGGGAGTGACATCCGTCTGGCGCACTGCGACGTGTCGGCGGGTGCGGTCGACCTCGTACTCGGTGCGGGCGAGATCGTGTCCGAGCTTCTTCGCGACGAACTCTTCGCTGTCGATGATCTCGCCGCCGCGTTCAACCTGGAAGGTGCGGACGTAGCCTTCGGCGACAAAGCGGTCGCCTTTCGCGAAGCGGGCCATGGCACGGTCGGCGGTGGCGCGGTAAGCGACGAGGTCGTGGAAGGTGGGTGCGAGTTCGGTGAACGTGCCGTCGTCTTCGCGGCGGAATTGGGGCTGACCGATGCGGGCGTAGAAGCGGGTCTCGCCGCGCTCGGTGACTGACTGCTGGGGTTCGGTCGCGATGAATCCGGAGACCGATTGCTGGGTGTGCAGAGCCATGGGACTGTGCCTTCCTGTGCCGGGCGGATCGTGGATCCGCGCTCACCATCAGGTGCGCAGTGAGCTCCCGTCTGTGTGGAGGTTGGCGTACTTTGGCGGCGTTCTGTGATCGCTTGTTGTCCCTTACGAGCGAGGTTGTGCGAGTGCCCAGCCGGTGAGAGCTCGCGACCGTCTATAGAACGTCGCGCGGGAAATACCCAGATCGCGGGCAACCTGCGCCGCTGGCTGCCCGTCGAGACACCTCGTATCCGTAGGTTGCGAGTCGCCCAGAATGTCGCAAATAGGGCGACCTCGCGGGCAGGTTCACCGGGCGGGCTATACGCGCATCAGGATGATAAAGACCGTCCGGCGCCTCGATCAGGAGACCAGCAGTGCGATGACCGATCCGTACCTGGAACTTGATGCGGACGGCTATGGCGCTGCGGTGCTGATGCCAGGCGACGAGGGCGTTGCATGGCGAGTCGTGCCGCCGTCGGCGCACGACCGGTGGGTTTCCGTTGCTTGGGCTGGCGACACTATTGCTGCCAATTCCTGGAATGGGTTTCGAGTCCTCCTTGACCCAGCTTCTGGCCGGGTGGAGTCGTCGACGTACACAAAGTGACGCGGCCGGCATTCCGATCCGACGACGAGCGCCCGATGTGCGATCTTGCCCGGCAAAAGGATGCCTCAGCTGGCCAGTTCGACAAGCCACTCGGCCCGGGCGAGCACCTCATCGAATGTGAGGATCTCTGGCTCGGAAAGGTGCCGTCGCAAGAGCTCGAACGACATGATTTTGCTCTGCACATGACCCCCGAGTCGATCCGTGAACTCGGCAAGGTTCCCAATGATGAGAAAGCTGCGTGGCCGAAACAGATAGGTGTAGTCACCGGGCACATCGGCACCAGTAATATCATCGGTCGTCTGAATACGTTGCCCGATTGCGTTCACCGCCCGCTGCACCGTTCCATGAACTTGCGCTATTCCACCAGCCAGCTCTTTCGATGGAGCGAAGGTACCCGGTCGATACTCTTCTCCGAGCAAACGTGTCCGGTGATGCTTGATCTCAGCGAACACCATCGAGCGAACGACGCCCGCGGTCTTGAGAAGGGCGTCAGCTCGCTTCCCCACACCGGAGACGGAACTCCCAACGACGACTCTCTCGAGCTTCTCGTCAGAGAACTTGGTAAAGAGCTGATCGCTGAGGCCAATACCGAGAATCCAAGGATTCTCCTCGAAGAATCGTTGCCAAACAGCCTCCGGGCCCCCGGCCGCCTGCGCCGCTGCATCGAACTCACCGTCGTCGGAGAGGAGCGTGCGGAATCTGTGTACAGCAGCACGTCTGGCGCTCACCGCGATGACATCCCGGGCATCCACGTCCGACTCGATAAGTGCACGAATGCGCTCGCTGTGCGCCTCGTACAGGGCTTCAGACGCATCGGGATCGCCCATGATCTCCGTGAGGATCGCGTCATCGATGCGACTGCCATGGGATGGAGCATCGGGATCCAGATTCTCGACATACCGGAAGAAGTCAGCGAATCGAACTGCGTCCTCGCGCCGCAAGCGGAGGAGGGTTTTCGGCGCCCCCGAAGGGGGAACACGCTGTACCCACAGCTCGACGATGTTGCCGGCTTCCCGCGAAATGAGAACCTTGATCTGCGTGCGTCCGCCTTCAACCGGCGTAACGAGCCACTCCTCACCGTCGCGGACAAGAGTGGAGTTCTGCGGGTCATCGACCACTTTGTAAACGAAGCGCGACGGCTCACCCGAATCTCGTGAGTTGGGGTTAGCGTTCGCAAACTTGCGCGAGGTATAGGTCTTGTCCGGCAGCCGCCCCCGAGCGGCCGTACCCTCATCTGGTTGATCTTCGATCAGCGACCAAGCGTCTTCCGACATGAGCGCACAATATCCGAACGCTCAACGCGCGGCAGCAAAGAAGTTCGATGCGCAGGAGCCGCCCGCGGAGGCCCGCCTTCGCATCGCCGCATTCGAGTGCCGTCGATAGGGTGAAGCTCGGACATCTGGAGGAGGCGGAACGTGGCCCCAGTCGAGCCGTTCGCGACTGCAGAGGGCAAGCGATACCGCGTGCGATACAGAAAGCCCGACCACTCGCAAACGACAAAACGAGGGTTCAGGACGAAGAAGGAAGCGGAGTTCTTCCTAGCGAGCGCGGAACTCGGCAAGGCCTCCGGCTCGTATGTCGATCGCTATCCGAACAACAGCCCGACCCAGTCGAGGATCTGAGTGCCGCCATGACCAAGTCAGCTTCGGCCCAGAGAGGAACTGAGCCGACTCGGCCCCATCTACGACATCGAGCGATGACAGAACGCCGCAGCGAAGTGTCAAACTTCACACCCGTTGTGATCGACGTTCCCACCTTCATCCTCATTCGACGGTCTCGGCAGCTTCGTCGGCGATCGGATCGGATGCCGGTGCCGGTGACGGCGCGCGCAGCAGTGCCTCGATGTCGGCGCGGGCGGTCCGGAGCCCCTTCGCGTCGGCGCGGGCCGTCCACATGCGAAGGCGGGCGATTATCGGTGGGGCTGAGCGGAGCAGGATGAGGCCGGTGCCGAAGGGGAGGGTTCGGATCGCGTCGGGCGGCATCGTCGCGATGCGCCGTACCGAGCGCTGAGCGGAGCGGGATCCGCGGTCGCCCACCGTGGTGGAGTCGGTGGTGTCGTCGCGGTCGCCGATGAGGGTGGACAGGTCTTGAAGGTCTTTCGAGTTGGATGCTCCGCCGAGCACGATCTTCACGATCGAGGCATCCCAGATCGTGCTGGCCGCGCTATCGGACCATTTGGTGCGAGCCTGGGCGAGCGATTGCAGCACGGGCATGGTCGTGATGCCGGTGCCGCCGCCTTCGGCCATGAGGTTCGGCAGTGACGGGAGCGGGGCGAGGTTGCCGATCTCATCGAGGGCGAGCAGTAGCGGCGGATCGAGGCGGGCGCCAGGGTTGCGTGCGGCGATCCTGCGTGCGGTCTCGATGAGGTCTTCAAGGAACGCGGCAACGAGGGAGGCGGAGTTGTTCGCGCCCGCGCCGGTGGCCAGCAGGTAGAGGGTGCCGTTGTTCTGCAGAAACGCCTCTGGATGGAACTGCTCGCTGTCGTTGGGAGAGACGGCGTAGAGCACGCGTGGGTCGGCGAGGGCGGCGAGTGCGAGAGAGACGCCTTGCCAGATCGAGTCACGGGTGCGTGGGTCGGCTTCGAGCATCGCCTGCAGTGAGTCGCCCCATCCGGTTGCCGCGCTGGGGTTGGCGGTGAGAATCGCGACGGCGTCCGCGGCGGCTGTGGGGTCGAGGGTCCATCGGAAAAGTTCTGCCGGGGTTCGGCGGTCGAGCGCCGCGGCGTGCAGGAGAGCTTGGAGGGCGACTCGGGTCTTGGCTTCCCAGAAGCCGCCGCCATCGACCCCGCCTGCGGCGAGTCCGGTGCCTGCGGCGAGTCCGGTGGCGCGGATCATCGCGGTGAGGGGGTCGTCGCAGCCACGGATCGGTGACCACCGCAGCCCGGCGGGCACGCCGGGGGCGAGTTGCTGCGGGTCGAAGACGGCGACGGGTCCGTGCTGCTGTCGCGCGCGCAGCGTCGCCGTGAGGTTGTCGGGGCGGGTGGAGGTCGTAACTACAGGGCCGGGGCCGTCAAGGATCGCGTTGATGACGATGTGCGCCCCCTTGCCGGAGCGGGGTGGGCCGATGACGAGGATCGAGTCTTCGACGGAGGCCCACACGTCAACTCCGCGGGAGGCGCCAAGTCGGTAGCCGATATCTGCTGGTTTCGCGTCGGTCAGTGAAGGACGCAGATGGCGGCCGCGCCGGATGAGCGCGGCTCGCGACGCCGCACGGGTGACGTCGGTCTTCGTGGCGATGCCCGGCAGGCGATACGGGTCGACCAGTCGGTCACGGGTCGATGAATGCAGCATCCGCCAGACCAGGATGACGGCCGTCATGGCAATCGCGAGCAGCAGAGCGGCGGTGGCCCAGTATGCGACCGGATGCAGGCCGGGGGCGCCGAGTGCCGTACCGGGGTCGCCGGGGTTGAGGATGACGGCGAAGCCCGTTTCGGGGCCGCTGGTCGGCTCTGGGATGCCGGTGGCCCACGCCCCGGCGCTGCCGGCCGCGCGCAGCACGAGCGCGAGCGCAGCGGCGCCGATCAGGACGCCCATGCCGAGGTTCGTGAGCTCGTCGCCCAGCCGTCCGGTGGTGCGCTCTGTAGTCATCGGCTCAGCGGGAGATACCCGCGCTGACGCGGAGGCCACGGCGGGTAGGGGAGTAGGCGAAGGGCCGCTCGGCGGCATACCTGACGGCAGGATCGGTCAGGGCGAGGATGTCATCGGCGTCGACGACAAGGGTAGCGACGCCGTCCTGAATCAGCCGGTGCGTGCCTGCGCTCGTGGGTGAGGTGAGTGGTCCGGGTACGGCGGCGACGGGACGGCCGAGCGCGTGAGCGAAAGAGGCGACATTCAGGGCGGACGACCGTTGCCCGGCTTCGACGACGATGGTTGCACTGCCCAGGACTGCCACGATTCGGCCGCGCTGCAGGAACCGCCATTTGGATGGCGCAACGCCAGGTGGGACCTCGCTGACGAGGAGACCCCCGGATTCGGTGACCCGGGTGAAGAGGTGGTCATGTCCGCTGGGGTAGGGGCGGTCGAGTCCGCCAGCGAGGACCGCGATCGTGTGTCCGGGCGCGCTGGCCGTCGCGGCGCGGATAGCAGCTGCGTCGACGCCGTAGGCGCCTCCGGTCACAATCACCTTCCCACGGCGGGTTAGGTCGGTGGCGAGGTCCGCGGTGATCCGATCGCCGTACGAGGTCGCCGCGCGCGAACCGACCATCGCGACTCGTTCTGCCAACGAAACCACCAGCGGGGCCGAGCCGCCTTTGAGCCAGAGGGCGAGCGGAGCGCTCGGGCCGAGTTGGCTCAGCTCGGCCGGCCAGGCCGCGTCTCCGGGCGCGATGACCTGCAGATCATGCTGGTCCATGCGCGCGTGGATGCCATCGCTCTCGGCGGGGCTCAGGCGTGCGGCGAGTCGCCGGCGCCAAAGCTCGCCCTCGGCAGGGTCGATGCCAGGCGGAAGAGCGCTTCTCGACTCGAGGAGCGTGAGCGTCTCGGCCGCGCCGATGTGGGCAATAAGGGTGCCAGTGATGATGTCGGCCGGTTCGGACACGGTGGCGAGCGTCATCCTCGCTTCCCGCTCGTCGTCTGCGGTCACGGCGCCTCCTCGGTATGTCCGATAGGTGCGCCCGCGCGGCCGTCGGCGCCCAGCATCCGCATCATTGGCCCGCCAACATCCGAGCCGTCGTGTCGAATGCGGCGAGCTCATCGGGGTGCAGCTGGTGCTGCACGACGAAGCTGCGGTCCTTGACCCGCCAGAGCCCTTGCCCGGTGCCAAGCGTCGGCAGGAGTTTCTGCTCGGTGCCGGAGAGGCCGAGGGCGATCGCTGTGGCGCCGAGTTGGTCCGGTTCCTGCCGGTAGACGATGCGAGTTTCAGCGTTTGCGAGCAGGGATGATGCGAGGGCGCGCATCGCGGAGCCGGAGTCGCCGACGTTGTCGAGATCGGAGAGCTTGTGGAAGATCAGCATGTTCGCGATTCCGAAGTGGCGCGCAAGACGCCACTGAGCGTCCATGCGACGCAGGAGCGCCGGGTATGCCATCAGCCGCCACGCCTCGTCGTAGATCACCCAGCGCTGCCCGCCGGCGGGGTCGGAGAGGGCGGACTCCATCCACGCCGACGAGCAGGTCATCAACACCGAGATCAGGGTCGAGTTCTCGGCAACACGCGACAGATCGAGGGAGACCATCGGTAGCGACGAATCGAACCGCACCGTTGAGGGGCCATCGAACAGGCCTGCAAGATCTCCGGCGACGAGGCGCCGAAGGGCATGCCCGACGAGGCGGCCGTCTTCGGCCAGGCGCCGCTCACGGTCATCCGTAACGCTGGGATCGAGAATGCGGTCGACGACCATCGGCAGAATCGGGACCTCGGCGCTGCGCACCGCATCGCCGAGCGCCAGGTCGATCGCGGTGTGCTCGAGCGGTGAGAGCGGGCGGTCCAGGACGGTCTCGGCCAAGGCGCCGATGAGTTCGCGGCGGCGCGCGGCGAGCTGTGCGGCCCATTCCGTATCGGATGCTGCGGCCTGCCGGTGTCCTTCGTCAAGCGGGTTCAGCCGGTTTCGTAGGCCGTGTCCGAGGATGATCGCTTTGCCGCCAACGGCTTCGGCGACAGCGGTGTGCTCGCCCTTTGGGTCACCGGGCACGTACACGCGCCGCCCGAACGGCAGGGATCGCGTGTACAGCGACTTCGCGAGCGAGGACTTGCCGGAGCCTACGATGCCGGCCAGCACGAGGTTCGGGGCTGTGATCATGCCCTGCTGGTAAAGCACCCAGGGGTCGTAGACGAAGGATCCGCCCGAATATAGGTCCTGCCCTACGAACACCCCGGCCGAGCCGAGGCCGGCCTCGGCGAGGAACGGGTAGTGCCCCGCGAGTGTTGCCGATGTGTCTTGGTGCTTCGGCAGACGGAGGCGGCCCGGGTTGCGGAGCGCGGCAGGGCCGGGCTCGCCAGCGGCAGGCAAGTAGGCGGCCTGGCGCGATTCCGCGCGCTCGGCTTCGAACCGCGTGCGCCGCTCAGCTGCGACAGCTCTGCGCGCGTCTTGCTCCATCTTTGAAGCGGAGCGCTTTCGGGCACGCCGATCTCGATGAGGCTCGTCGCGTGGACTTACCAGTGGCGCAGTGTGCAGGCGCTCGTGAATGCTCACAGTGCTACGGCACGATTCAGGTGCGAGGAAGGAGCAGCCGACGTCGGGTTCGCCTGCCAGGAGTCCGCGACGGCTCGCGATGACCGTTCGAACGGCGTGAGTGAGCTGGGCGCTGTGGGGACGAGTTCCGGCTCGGGCCTGCCCTCGTAGCGGCGCAATAGTGACACGTAGCCGAACGTGTCGCTGTAGGTCAGCGCGTACGGCGACCCGAAGGGCTCGATCGTGTGATCGGTGCTGCCAGCGGGCACGGCGTCGTACACGTACCCATTGGCGAGCGCGGCCTCGATGGTTGCATCGCCGTGGTCTTTCTCCTGCAGACGATAGATCGCCGAGATCGGGCCTTCACGCTCGATCACGCCAAGGAGTTCATCGGCCTCCTCGCCCTGCAGGAAGACGACGCTGATCCACCGCATCGAAGGCTTATCGCGTTCGAAGACGTACATGCTCGGCTCCAATCAGGGTTGCTTCGAAGCAAAGGTGTGTGGAGTGTGCATGGAGTGCGATGGCTGACCATCAGACGCGACAGCTCGATTGCCGCGCGAAGCCTCATTTCTGGGGACGCGATTCCCAAATCTGAGTCTGAATCGCCCGGCGTGGCCAGGTGATCGCAGTGTTGAGGCCGACGGCGCCGCCGTAGGTTGTGGCGTGTTTGTGGTAACGGGTGGCCCAGTCCATGGGGATCGACATCGAATTGGCTCGGACGCCGAAACCGCTACAGTGAGTGCCAACTTCTAAGGAGACAATCGATGTCACATTCCGCGCAGATCATCGGAGACTTCCGAGAAGCGATCGCTGGGGTCTCGTCGGATCGGATTGATAACCATGTCGACGACCTCCGGGCGATGGCGGCGGCGTTGGCCGCGAATGATGAGGCCTCGATGAAGCGAGTGATCGAGTCACCCCGATGGGTGATCTCTGGAGCGCGGCTCAATAGGCTCTGCATCGCGGCGCAATTGTTCAGGCTGAACTTCCCGAACGACTGGCAGGAGGGCTTCCAAGTTTCCGAAGACCGCTGGCAATTGCCGCGCGGCTCTCTAACCCGCTTGCTTGACGCTTGGGGAAACGTTCATACCCGCCTGAACTAGACGCTCCTGCAGAGCGGGAGCGCCGCCGCGCTGAACGCCTGTGCCTGTTGGCCGACGAGACGACGCACCTCGCAGGAAGCCTGGATCGCCGTTTGCTCGATCGCCGCAACGACGGTGTCGAGTTCGTCGGCGGTCGGTGCCGTTACCGAGATGAGCCCGGCGACCCGGAGCACGCCGTGGCCGGCGGTGAGGTCGGCTTCCTGCTGGAGCACGTCTCCGTACTCCGCGGTGGCAGAGGCATCCTCGATCTGACCGATGCGGCGCCGCTGGTGGGCGTCGGAGATGAGCTCGGTCTTCTTCTTGCGGAGGTCTCGGGCAGCTTGGTCGGCGCGGACGGGGAGGTAGTGGAGGGCGACCGTGCGCAGGATCCCGTTCGTGAAGACGAGCGGTGCGAGGAAGCCGGGGTAGACCTGCGTTCGCGGCCACTCGCTGATCCAGAGGACGGTGTGGAATGCGGTGTCGGTGCGGAGACGGTCCCAGGTCTCGGTGACGGCGACGGGGCCGGCGGTGGCGAGGTCCCGGCCGACGTTCGGGTGGCGCTCGAAGTCCACGCCGACTGCTGGGTCATAGGCGGTCCGCAGGGCGCTCGCGAGTTCAGGGGCGGTGAGCCATCCGCCGACGATGAGGTCGGCGGCGCGGAGTGCGCTCGAGAGTGCGGTCATTTCTTGACGGAGGACGGCGGCGGCGCCGCGCATCCCGCCACCGTTCGCCCGCACCTGCCGGGTAGCGGCGTTCAGGTCGAGGGCGAGGCTAATCGTCGTTGCGTGGCGTTCGCCGGCGGGGCCGGCGCGTTCGATGAGGTCGCGGTAGGTGTTCGCGGCCCAGGAGTCGTCATCGAAGCCGTGGCGTTCCCACCATTCGGCGAGGCCGGTGCCGGAGTCCGGGAGTGTGCGTTCGTTGACTTGGATGCGGGCGATTCGTCCGGAGCGGCAGGCGCCGGCGAGGACACGTCCCCATCCTTGGACGCGGCGGTGTTGTTCGCCAGGGTCGACGAGGGCGAATGCGGGGTGGGAAATCGCGATGATCGCGGTGAGGGTCTGCTGATGGGGGTCGTGGATCATGACGGCGCCGGATTCGGAGTCGTGCCATTCACGCAGGGATGCGGCGTCCCCGGGTAGGGCAAGGGTGCCGACGGGCCTGGGTCGGATGATGCGGCGCCTGTAGGTGAGCTGCCCGCGAGCGGCACGCAGCATCCATTTGGTCGTGACGGGCACCCATTCGACGAGCTTGCGCCCGCCGACGGGAATGACGGCGGTCAGGGCGGCGGCGCCCCAGAGTGGTGACGTCCAAGCGACGCCGGATGGCCCGGCCGTGTAAAGCGCGGACACGAGCGTGAATAGGGCGAGCGCGAGGGCGATGAGTTGCGGCGCGGAGAGGCCGAGCAGGATGCCTCGCTTCGTCAGTCTCGAGAACTGCACTGGAGCGAGTTTGTAGTCGCGGGCGGTATCCGTGTGCATGGTCAGGCGTCCTTTCGCATCGACGGTGGCCGGGTTGCGGGTTCGCTCGGCGCTGGCAGGCGCGGGTTGGGCACCGGGCCGGGCGGCGCGGATGCAGGTGGCAATGGGGTGACCGAGGCATCCGCCGCGCCGAAGTGAGAGTCTGCGGCCTGGCCAATGTTGCTGCCGAACTGGTGCCCGGCCTGCCGCAGGTCAGGGGCAGGAATGCGATCACGTGGGAGGAGCGCCTGTACTGGGACGTCGTCTACGTCGATCACCGCAGCCTGGCACTGGATGCACGCATCCTTGCGCAGACGTTCGCCGT
>NZ_WJSP02000200.1 GCF_009720255.1 Agromyces humi
GCTCGTCGCGAGGTCGCTGCGGGCCAGCGGCATCCGACCGGGCATGAAGGTGCACAACGCCTACGGCTACGGGCTGTTCACCGGCGGGCTCGGCGCCCACGCGGGCATCGAGAAGCTCGGGGCCACGACCTGATCCTCTCGAACTTGACGACCTGTTTAGCCCAGCACGTCGTCGTCGCGCGGACCACATCCCCACGCTCGAGGAGCGCGCCGACCTGCTCGCCCGTGCGGGGCGCAGCGCCGAGGCATCCGACGCCTTCGCCCGTGCCGCCGAGCTCACGGATGACCCCGCAGTGCGGGCCTACCTGCTGGCCGGGCGGGCGGCTACGGCGCGTTCGTGAAGGTCGCGCTCGGGTACAGCAGGTTCGGAGCCGCCTCCATCGTGAGGGCGCTCGGGTCGTCGAGTGACCAGGCGACCCGCCAGCTGACCGATGCGCCCGGCTCGATCGTCGCGGTCGGCGGGAAGCCCACGTCGTCGCCCGGGCCGAAGACGTCGCTGCCGACGTCGAAGACCTGGCTCACCTCCTGATCGCCCGACGAGAGGGTCGGCAGCGGCAGGGGCTGGAGGTCGGCCGTCGAGTTGTTCGTGAGCGTCAGCGTGAACACGACGGTGTTCGCCCGCGTCGCGCCGACCGCGAAGGCGCTCGGCGTGTACGGCTCGGGCACCGAGACCGTCAGGGCGACGCCGTCGTCCCAGGTCATCGTCTCGCCGAACCTGAGGTCGCCCGCCGCCGGTGCCGCGGGCTCCTCGGGTTGCGCAGGGTCAGGCACCGGGAACACCGGCACGTCGGGAACCGGATCGTCGATCCCGCTGAAGAGCTCGCCGACCGCCCCGAGGAGCAGCGTCACGAGCATGACGATGCCGACGATCGCGGCGATGACCGACACGACGAGCCCGGTGACTGCCGCCCACTTCGCGCGGCGCAGCGACAGGCCGACGAGCGAGAGCACGAATGCGGCGGCCACGAGGATCCAGGCGACGCCCGTCGCGGCGGGGATGAACATGAACACGAGTCCCGCGATCGCGGCGACGAGCGCGATGATGCCCACCACGTTCGGCCCGGGGTTCGACGGTTCGGTGAACGGATGCTGCGGCAGCGCCGTCGTGGGGCCTGCGGCGTAGCCCGCCATCCCCGGGTCGGCAACCGCGCTCCTCCCCACGCCCGCGGCAGGGCTCGCGCTCACGGCCGCGGCCGTAAACGGCACCGTCGGCGCGTCCGCGGGGTACCCACCCGGAGCGTCCCACCATCCCGCCGCACCACGTGAGCCGTTGCCATAGGGCGACGTCGCGGCATCCGACCCGCGAGACCCCCAGACGAACGGAATCGTCGGACCGGTCGCTCCCACGGGCTGCGTCGCCGCGGCATCCGTCGCCTCGGTGCTGCCCGACCCGTCCCCCACCTGCGACACGGGCCCGCCCTCAACGCCGGGCGCCACGTACTCCGTCCAGGCCTCGCCGTCCCAGTACCGCCGCCCGCCGGACCCGTCTTCGTACCACCCCGCGGGCGCCCTCGTCGGGTCGCTCATCTCTCGATGGTGACAGAGCGCGCCCGCCGCCGCATCGGTCGAGTTCCCAGCGTCATCTGCAACCCCACAGCCGCCACCCAGCGCCGCCCGTAGGATCGAACCTATGGCCGGATTCTGGGGCAAACGCAAGCGCGAAGATCCTGAGCTCGCAGCCCAGGACGCTGACCTGGCGAAGCGGGCGGGAACGGCGCTGGTCGCCGCCGACGAGCGCATCCGCGTCACTACCGACGAGCTCGTCTTCGCCGAGGCCGAGCTCGGGCCCGACGCCACCGCCGACCTGCGCACGGCGCTCACGGCGGTGCGGGAGCACCTGGGCGAGGCGTTCCGGCTGAACCAGCTCAATTTCGACGAGATCCCCGACACCGCCGAGGAGCTGCGCACCCGCAACGCGCGCATCGTGCAGCTCTGCGAGTGGGCCCAAGACCTGCTCGACGAGCGCACGGCAGCCCTCGCCGACAAGGTCGCGCGGGCGCGCCGGGCTCCCGAGATCATCGCCGGCGTGCGAGCGGATGCCGCGCGGCTGCGCGCACGCGTCCCCCACGCCCGCGAGACGGTCGAACGGCTTGCGGCCCGCTATGCGCCCGAGGCCCTCGCCCAGGTGGAGGCGAACCCCGCCGAGGCCGAGCAGCTCCTCGGATTCGCCGAGCACAGCGCCGGCGTCGCCGAGCGTCGGCGCGAGGCCGGCCAGCGTGAGCAGGCGAACCTCGCGCTCGAGGCGTCGACCGAGTCGGTGCGCCGCGCGGCGGCGCTGCTCGACGCCGTGGAGACCTTCGAGGTCGAGGCGCTGCGCGCCGAGTCCACGCTCGCGGCGATCGTCGAGGACTCCCGCGGCGACCTCGTCGTCGCGCTCAAGGAGCCGCAGTCACCGGGCGTGACGGCAGCAATCGCCGACCTGCAAGCTGCGCTCGCCTCCCTCCCGCGCGTCGGCGTCAACACCGATCCGTTCGCGCAGCTGAACCGCCTGCGCGAGGCGAACGCGGGGCTTGATGCGGCGATCGCGGCGGCCCGCGAGCGAGCGGCGCGTCCGATCCCGCCGCTCGAGCACGTGCGCCATGCCATCGACGACGCCGACCGCCAGCTCGCGGTCGCTCGCGACGTCTTCGCCGGCTACCGCGGCTGGATCGGCGCCGACGCCCGCACCCGCCTCGCCGAGTCCGAGCGCATCCGGCTCGACCTCGACCGCTTCCTCGGCACGCCCGCGGCACTCGTGACCGTCATCGACGAGGACCACCGCGAGCAGGCGATGCACATGGCGCGGCGGGTCGCGTACCTCGCGGGCGAGGCCCTGCAGCTCGCGCAGCGCGACATCGACGCTTCGCGTCCGCAGGACCCGGGACAGTGGGGCGGCCAGGGCTGGGGCGGCGGTCGCCGCAGCGGCGGCGGCGACATGATGGGCGGCATCCTCGGCGGCCTCGTCATCGGCAGCATCCTCGACGGCTTCATCGACTGAGCGACGTCGCCCGCCGGGCGGCGTAGAGGCTCACGGCCGATGACCAAACGGCACCGCCGACGCCCATTCCGATGATCACCGGACACGAGCGCGTGATCACCGGCCGGCGGCATCCGGATCGTCGATAGTCTCGCGCCCAGTTCATGACGACGTGACGGGAGCGACTCGATGACGAGAACACGCGGCGGCCGTGCGGCCATTTGGTCGGCGATGGCAGCGATCGCGACGGCGGCACTGCTGGGCACGGGGCTGACGCCCGCAGCGGCCCTGGAGGCCCCACCGCTCGTGCCGCTCCCTGGCAGCGACACGTTCGATGGCTCCACGCTCGACACCGCGAAGTGGCAGCGCGTTCGGCCCGACAACGCGGCGCTCACCGTCGGCGGCGGCGCGCTCACCATCACCGCGCTCGCCGGCGACCTCTACGGCGGCACGAACACCGCGAAGAACCTGGTGCTGCAGGATGCCCCGGGCTGGGGAAGCTGGGAGGCCTCGACCACGATCGACTTCGCGCCGACCGCGTGCTGCCAGCAGGCCGGCCTCATCCTCTACACCGACGACGCGAACTACGCTTCGCTCGCCTTCTCGGGACGCGCGAACGGGCTGGGCCGGCTGTTCTTCCTCCGCGAGGTCGGCGGCACGCCGGCGGTGCCCTCGCCGGTCGACAAGCCGATCGCACAGTGGCCGACGCACTACTCGCTGAAGGTCGTGAGCGATGGCACGGAGGTCACCGCTCACTACTCGGCTGACGACGGCGCCACGTGGAACCAGGTCGGCACGCCCGTCGCGGCGGGACAGTTCCTGAAGATCGGCCTGTTCGCGATGGCCGGCACGAACGGGGCGCCGGCGATCCCTGCCCGGTTCGAGCACTTCACGCTGCTGCACGACGGCACGCCCCCGCCGCCGCCGCCGCAGGCCGACGCATCCGTCGTGCCGATCGACTGGGACGCGCTCGGCGATGCCCCGCTCGAGGACGCTGACGCGGTGGCCGGCGATATCCTGCGCAACTCGAACGAGTACGCGCTCACCACCTGGTGGAAGAACAAGTTCGGCACCCAGCCGACCGGCTACGTCACGTTCGGCGGCACCGGCGAGCACCAGATCCGCCCCGTCGCCGCGGAGGCGACCGCCCTCGCGACCGCACTCGTCACCGGCACGTACGACGCGTCGGTGACCGGCGTCTCCGAGGAGGAGGCACGTGCGAAGACCGTGCGTCTCATCGGCTCGCTCGCGAAGGCGCACTACGCGAACACCCGCGGCGGATGGAGCGGCAGCACGTCGTGGCAGGGTGCACTGTGGGCGGCGCTCGCCGGGCAGGCGGCGTGGCTGCTGTGGGACGACCTCAGCGAGGAGGACCAGCGGCTCGTCGGCCTGATGGTCGAGACCGAGGCCGACCGGTTCATCGACTACAAGGTTCCGTACTGGACCGCCGCCGACGGCACGGTGCTCTCGCCGGGCGACACGAAGGCCGAGGAGAACTCCTGGAACTCGATGCTGCTGCAGGTGGCGACGGCGATGTTCCCCGAGCACCCGCGCCACGACGCGTGGATGACGAAGAACGTCGAGCTGCTGCTCTCGGCGCACGCCAAGCCGAGCGACGTGCAGGACGAGACGCCGATCAACGGCCGGCCGCTCGACGAGTGGATCGATGGGTGGAACGTCGAGGAGGATGGCCGGGCCTACAACCACGACCTGCTCCACCCCGACTACATGGCGACCATGGTGCAGCAGCTCTACGCCGGCACGACGTCGACCCTCGCCGGCCGACCCACGCCCGCCGCCGCGCTGCACAACATGGAGCTGCTCTACGGCAACTTCGTCGACCACGACTACCCGGCTCCGCCCTACGAGGCGCCGGGCGGCACGATCTACCGCGAGGGCTCGGGCTCCGTGTACTACCCCGAGGGCACCGACTGGGGCTCGTCACGGCGGCTGCAGTTCGTCGCGGTCGACGCGATCTCGGCAGCGTTCGGGGTCGACCAGCAGGCCAGCCACGACGGCGCCTACTGGCTCGAGCTGCACGGTGGCGACGCCCTCGCGATGCAGGCGCGATCGACCGACGGTCGCACCTACCTCGCGTCTGACGACGACACCTACAACGGCCGGGAGGAGTGGGTCGCGATGCACGCCGCCTGGTCGGTGCTTTCGCTGTGGGCCGTGCAGAACGGTGCGTTCCGGGTCTCGGATGCCGCGGCCGAAGCGCTCGACGACACGGTGGCTCCCGTCATCGCGGCGTCGGTCGACGGCAAGCCCGCGCCCGCGGGCGCGTACCGCTCGCCCGCGCACCTGGTGCTGGACGTGACGGACGACTCGGCCGGCGTGGCATCCGTCGAGTACCGCACCCAGCGCGGCGATTGGACCGCGTACACCGGACCGGTACTGCTGCGGCCCGGGATCTGGGACGTCGAGGTGCGTGCCGTGGACGCGAACGGCAACGTCGCCGAGCAGTCGCTCGAGCGCATCCGGGTGATCGGTGCGGCGGTCGGGCTGCCGGATGCTGCGGCGTCGCCGGATGCCCCAGCGTCGACGGATGCCACAGCTTCGATGGATGCCGCTCCGACTGACGACGTGGCGCCCGTCGATGCGCTCGAGCCCGTCGTGGAAGAGTAGGAGGAGGCGAGGGAGCGGTGGCAGGTGGACAAGGCGGAGCGACAGCAACGGATCATCGACCTGGTGCAGCGGCGCGGTGAAGCGCGCCTCGCCGACCTCGAGGTCGACGCCGCGGCATCCGCCGTCACCCTCCGCCGCGACCTGCGCGAGCTCGCCGCCCGAGGACGCATCTCGTACGCGCGCGGGGTAGCCCGTGCCCGCACACGCCACACGCTCGAGCCGAGCTTTCACGAGAAGTCCCGCATCGCCATGATCGAGAAGACGCTGATCGGGCGGGCGGCGGCCGAGCTGGTGATGGACGGTGACGCCGTGATCGTGGGTGCGGGCACGACGACCCTCGAGTTCGCGACGCAGCTCGTCGGCAAGCAGATCCAGGTGTGGACGAACTCGTTGCTCGTGGCGGACGCGCTCGCTGACGCCGCCACGATCGACGTGCACCTCGCCGGCGGTGAGGTGCGCGGCAACACCCGCGCGCTCGTCGGCTCACGCGCTGAACGGTTCTTCACGGGGCTGCGCGCGCCGTTCGCCTTCCTCTCGGGCAACGGCTTCACGATCGAGCGGGGCCTGACGACGCCGAACGCGCGGGTCGCCGAGATGGACCGTGCGATGGCCGCGTCGGCCGCCGAGGTGGTCGCCCTCGTCGACCACACGAAGATGGGCGCCGAGTCGCTCATCACGACGGTGCCGACCTCGCACGTGTCCCGGCTGATCACGGATGACGCGGCGAGCAGCGCACTCGTCGATCGTGGACGCCGTGCAGGGCTCGTGATCGACGTGGTGTCGGCGGTCGGATAGATCCGCGCGGAGCGCGCGGAGGCGCGCAGGGTTCGGTGCCCGATCGGGCACACTCCGCGTTCGCGCCGCGGTGCGCGAGTTAGCGTCGCACTGAGGAGGGCGGAGGGGCCGACCACGGTCGACCTGACCGCACGTGGATGCGGCATCGCGCTGCGCGTCGCGGGTGCGCGAGACGAGGCCGGCGTGCTCGAGCACCTGGATGTGCTTCGAGACGGCCTGCTTGGTGATCTGGAACGGCTCGGCCAGTTCGTTGACCGTGGCCGGTCCGCGGCTG
>NZ_WJSP02000201.1 GCF_009720255.1 Agromyces humi
CTGCGGCCGGCGCGACCCCGGGCGGCACCGTCACGGTGGGCACAGGCGACGCGGCGATCGCGTACACGTGGCCCGAGCCGGTCGGCACGCCGAACTCGGTGGCGCCCGCGGGCCAGACCATCGCGGTGAGCGGCCAGGGCACGCATCTCGCGATCCTCGCGTCCGCGGCATCCGGCGGCGGAGTGAACCCCGAGCTCACGCTCACCTACACCGACGGCACGGTCTCGAAGCAGAACGTGTTCTTCCCGAACTGGCTGCCCCAGGCATCCGGGCTCGGCGGGGCGACGGTCGCGGTGAAGTCGCTCGGGCGCAACAGCGCGACGAACCCGATCGTGTACGAGTACCCGACGTACGGCTACCAGGTGTACTCGAACCTCGTGCGCCTGAATCCGACGAAGGAGCTCGCGTCGATCGTGCTCCCGAACGAGAGCCGGCTGAAGATCTTCGACTGGCAGGTCGTCGACCAGCCGCTGCCGCCGGCACCGACCGCGTCGGCGTGGGCGTCGGAGCTGAACTGGCTCAGCGCGACCAACGGCTGGGGGGTCATCGGCAAGAACGTGGCGAACAAGGACGCGGCGAACTCGCCCGACCTGCCGCTGAAGATCAATTACACCGACCCGGCCACCGGCCAGTCGCCCGTGTACGCGAAGGGCCTGGGCGTGCACGCCCAGTCGAAGATCACGTACTACGTGGGCGGCGAGTGCTCGGCGTTCACGGCGCAGGTCGGCCTCGAGGCCGGGTTCGGCGGCAACGTGATCTTCAAGGTCGACGCCGACGGGGCCAACCGCTACCAGTCGCGCACGTTCACGCCCGGGTTCGCGCCCGAGTCGGTGAACGTCGACCTGACCGGCGTGCAGTACGTCGACCTCATCGTCGAGGCGCCCGGCAGCATCAACGGCGCCCACGGCGTGTGGGGCGACGCGAGGTTCAGCTGCGACTGAGCGGATGCCGCGTCGCGCGACCCGAGGGCCCGTTCCGCCATCCGGCGGGGCGGGCCCTCGGCCGTGGCCCCGCGTCGTTCCTCGGTGCTCATGCGACCCGCGTCACCTCGACGCTGACGAACAGCTCCGAGGCACCCGGCCCGGCGTACACGCCGCGCAGCGGCGGCACATCGCTGTAGTCGCGGCCGCGCCCGACGAGCACGTGCAGCTCGCCCACTTCGGCCAGGTTCGTGGGATCGTACCCGCGCCACTCCCCCGCGAACCACTCGACCCAGGCGTGCGACTCGCCGATCACCGTCTCGCCGACGGCCGCGCCCGCATCGGGGTGCAGGTAGCCCGAGACGTACCGCGCGGGGATGCCGACCGACCGCAGCGCGCCGAGCGCGACGTGCGCGATGTCCTGGCAGACGCCCTTGCGCTCGCCCCACGCCTCGGCGGCGGTCGAGTGCACGCCCGTGACGCCGCGCATGTACTCCATCGAGGAGCCGACGGCCCGGCAGATCTCGACGGCCGTCTCGCCGACGGGGGCCCCCTCGGCGGCGATGTCGGCGGCGAGCGCGGCGACCTCATCGGGCGGCACGGTCGACGCCGACGTCGTGGACGCCTCGACGAGGCCGACCGTCGACGTGGACGCCGCGTGCAGCTCGTCCCACTCGAGCTCGCTGCCGGGCACGGGCGACGGGCGCACCTCGACGAGGCTCGTCGCCGTCACCGAGAGCTCGCGATGCGGCGTGAGCACCTCGAAGGTCGACACGCGCGTGCCCCAGTAGTCGAGGTAGGAGTGCTGCGTCGCGCCCGGCCGGATGTCGAGCCCGGCCTGCAGCACGAACTGCTCGCCGCCCGAGTGGGGCAGCATGCGCGCCTCGTTGTACGACGCCGTGGCGGGCTCCTCGTAGGAGAAGCCCGTGCGGTGCACGATGCGGATGCGGCTCACGAGACCTCCCCGATCCAGACCGGCGCGACGCTCGCCGGGAAGTAGCGCTGCCGGATCGCCTCGCTCGCCGATGAGGTGACGGCCTGCACGTGCTCCATGTGCCCCGAGAGGTCGGTGAGGAGGTCGGCGATCGGGCGGTACTCGAGCTCCGAGCGGATCTGCCCGAGCAGCCGCCGTGACGGATCGGTCACGCCGACGCGGCCGGCGCGCGGGTCGATCTCGCGCAGCGACTCCTCGGCGCGGATCACGCTCGAGATGATCGACCGCGGGAACAGCCGGTCGAGCAGCAGGAACTCCGCCGCCGACTGGCTCGACGGCACGCCGCGATAGCTGCGCAGGTAGGCCTCGTACCCGCCGCAGCTGCGGAGGATCGTCGTCCAGCTCGGCCCGCTCGCCTCGGTGAGGGATCGGGTCGCGAGCAGCCGTGCGGTCATGTCGGCGCGTTCGATCGCGCGTCCGAGCGAGAAGAAGTGCCACGCCTCGTCGCGGCTGGTCGCCGAGTCCACGACGCCGATGGCGAGCGCCGAGCGGTCGCGCACCCAGCGGAAGAACTCGTGCGTCTTGTCGGAGGCGACGCGTCGCGGCATCCGTGCGTTGGTCTGGTTCAGGGCCTCCCAGAGCTCGGTCGAGACGATCTCGCGGGCGCGCCGGGCGTTCTCACGGGCCGAGGCGATCGAGTGCGCGATCGACGCAGGGTGCGTGCGGTCGACCGCCAGGAGCAGGATGACGTCGTCGCGCCGGAGCGCCACGTCGGGGTCGGCCTCGCTGCCCATGACCGACAGCAGCGAACGGCACGCCGTGTCCTCGTCGATCCACGGGTCCTCGAGCAGCAGCTGCAGGTGCACGTCGAGGATGCGCGCGGTCCCGTCGCTGCGCTCGATGTAGCGGCCGATCCAGAAGAGCGACTCGGCGATGCGGCTCAGCATGGGCATGACCGGCCTCCTCCGTCGGGCACCGGATGCCGCGGCATCCGTCGCGCCTGCTGCTGCTGCTGTTGCTGCTGTTGCTGCTGGCGGATCGGGGCGTCCTCGTCCTGGGGTGATGCGGTGGGCGGATGTCGCGTGGGCTCGCTCCCGGCGGACCCCGTGGCCCCCGCCGCCGGAGGCGCGGGCGCACCGGCGGGCGCGGCCTGGTCGGCGACGAGCGTGCCGACCCGCGCAACAGCTCGCGCCGCTATCGGCGCGGCGATGGGACCGGTGAGCAGGCCGCCCCCGAGCACCCACGTGTCCTTGGAGCCGCCGCCCTGGCTGGAGTTCACGACGAGCTGGCCTTCGGGCAGGGCGACCCGGGTGAGTCCGCCGGGGAGCACCCACACGTCGTTCCCGTCGTTGACCGCGAAGGGGCGGAGGTCCGCGTGGCGCGGGCGCATGCCGTCCTCGACGAGGGTCGGGATCGTGGAGAGCTGCACCACGGGCTGCGCGATCCAGCCGCGGGGGTCGGCCACGAGCCGGGAGCGCAGCCGGGCGAGCTCGTCGCGCGAGGCATCCGGCCCGACGACGAGGCCCTTGCCGCCCGACCCGTCGACCGGCTTCACGACGAGCTCGTCGAGGCGGTCGAGCACCTCCGCGAGCGCGTCGGGCTCCTCGAGCCGCCACGTGTCGACGTTCGGGAGGATGGGCTCCTCGCCCAGGAAGTACCGGATGAGGTCGGGCACGTACGTGTAGACGAGCTTGTCGTCGGCGACGCCGTTGCCCACCGCGTTCGCGATGGTGACGTGCCCGAGCCGCGCGGCGAGCATGAGCCCGGGCGCGCCCAGCACCGAGTCGGGCCGGAACTGCTGCGGGTCGAGGAACTCGTCGTCCACGCGCCGGTAGATCACGTCGACGCGCGTCGGGCCGGCGGTCGTGCGCATCCACACGCGGCCGCCGGAGCAGAACAGGTCGCGGCCCTCGACCAGCTCGACGCCCATGAGCCGCGCGAGCAGGGTGTGCTCGTAGTACGCGGAGTTGTAGACACCGGGCGTGAGCACCACGACGGTCGGGTCGTCGACGCCCTCGGGCGCACTCGCGCGCAGCGCCTGCAGCAGCTTGTTCGGGTAGTCGCCGACCGGGCGCACGCGCATCGACGTGAACAGCTCGGGCAGCGTCTGCGCCATGACCCGCCGGTTCGAGATCACGTAGCTCACCCCGCTCGGCACGCGCACGTTGTCCTCCAGCACCCGCCACGCGCCCTGCTCGTCGCGGATCACGTCGATGCCGGCGACCTGGATGCGCACGCCGTTCGCGCTCACGATGCCGGCGGCCTGCCGGTGGTAGTGGGTGGAGGAGGTGATGAGCCCTGCGGGGATGACGCCGTCGCGCACGGCGTGCTGCGGGCCGTAGACGTCGGCGAGGAACCGCTCGAGCGCCCGTACGCGCTGGGCGACGCCGGCCTCGACGAGGCTCCAGTCGGAGGCCGCGATGACGCGCGGCACGGCGTCGAGCGGGAACGGCCGCTCCTCCCCCGCGAAGTCGAAGGTCACGCCCTGCGCGAGGTAGGAGCTGGCGAGGGCGTCGGTGCGGCCGCGCAGCTCGTCCTGCGACATGCGGGCGAGGGCCGGGTAGAGCTCGCGGTAGGGCTCGCGGACGGCGGAGTCGGCGCGCGCGTCGGCGCCCGAGTCGGCATCGGCGTCGACGTCGGTGGGGAACATCTCGTCCCAGGGCCGACCGGCGCGGCGCGCCGCGACATCCGACCGCGTCGTCGTGTACCCGTCGAAGAGCGTTCCCATCACCGAAGGGTGCCAGCAGACGGTTACCGGGGTGTTTCCGCCGTGCGTCGGGCCCGCGGCATCCGGAGCCCCGATCGGCCGGGCATCCGTTTTACTTAGCAAGACTAATGAGCTAGGCTAAATAGCCATGGCATCGATCGCGGAGCAGAGCACCGAGCTGCGCATGGCGACCTTCCGGCTCGCCCGCAGGCTCCGTGCGCACAAGGCCGACCAGGCCATGTCCGACGCCCAGTTCGCCGTGCTCGGCCTGCTCTTCCGGCACGGCCCGAGCACCCTGACCGAGCTCGCCGAGCAGGAGCGCGTCTCGGCGCCCTCCATGAACCGCACGGTGAACTGCCTGGAGGAGAGCGGCTACCTCACGCGCGTGACCGACGACGCCGACCGGCGCAAGGTCAACATCGCCCTCACCGAGTCGGGCCGCGAGGTCGTGAAGGCGACCACCTCGAAGCGCGATGCCTGGCTCACCACCCGCCTGCGCGAGCTCTCCAAGGAGGACCGCGCCGTCCTGGCCCGCGCCGCCGAGCTGATGGGAGGATTCATCACCCAGTGAGTGCCATGTTCCGCTCCCTCGCCGTGCGCGACTACCGCATCTGGTTCATCGGCGCCCTCGTCTCCAACATCGGAGCGTGGATGCAGGCCACCGCCCAGAACTGGGTCGTGCTCACCGAACTCACCGCGAACGACGCCCTCGCCGTCGGCATCACCATGGCCCTGCAGTTCGCACCGCAGCTGCTGCTCGTGCCGGTCACCGGACTCATCGCCGACCGGTTCGACCGCCGCAAGATCCTCATGGTCACCCAGAGCTGCCTCATGGTGCTCGGCCTCGCGCTCGGGCTGCTGCTCATCCTCGGCCACGCCCAGCTCTGGCACCTCTACGGCTTCGCCCTCGCGCTCGGCATCGTGAACGCCGTCGACACGCCCGCGCGCCAGACCTTCGTCGCCGACCTCGTCTCGGGCTCGAACATGTCGAACGCCGTCGCGCTCAACTCGGCGTCGTTCAACGCGGCGCGCATGATCGGCCCCGCACTCGCGGGCTTCCTCATCGTGCTCGTCGGCTCGGGCTGGGTGTTCGTGATCAACGCGGTCACGTTCGTGGCGGTGCTCGTCGCCCTCGTGATGCTGCGCGACATGGTGGTGAAGCGGATGCCGCGAGCCGGCCGCTCGGGCCAGTTCGTCGCCGGGTTCCGCTACGTGGCGAAGCGGCCCGACCTGCTCATCGTGTTCGTGATCGTCTTCCTCATCGGCGCGTTCGGCATGAACTTCCCGATCTTCTCGTCGACGATGGCGGTCGAGTTCGGACGCGGCGCCGGCGAGTACGGCGTGCTCAACTCGATCCTCGCGATCGGCTCGCTGACGGGTGCCCTGCTGGCCGCCCGACGCGAGCGCGCCCGAATGCGGGTGATCATCCTCGCGGCGGCCTTCTTCGGCGCGGCCGTGCTCATCTCGGCGTTCATGCCGACGTACTGGATGTTCGCCGCGTCGACGATCCTCATCGGCTTCGGCGCGGTGTCGCTGCTCACCACGGCCAACGGCTACGTGCAGACGACGACCGCCCCCGAGCTGCGTGGCCGCGTGATGGCGCTGTACATGGCGATCCTGGCCGGCGGCACGCCGATCGGCGCTCCCATCGTCGGCGCCGTCGCCGACAGCTGGGGCCCGCGCTGGGCCCTCGGCGTCGCGGCCGTGGCGGCGGGCGTCGCCGCGCTCATCGGCGTCGGCTGGCTCGTCGTCGCCCGCGGCATGCACCTGGCGCGGCATCCGCATGCCCGTTGGCGTCCCGTGCTGCGATTCGCGGATGCCCCGACGGCGGCGATCGCGGTCGTGCCCACGCGTGCGATCCCGGTCGTGCCCGACGACCGGCTCGTGCCGTCGGTGTCGAACGACCGGCTCGTGCCCGCGGACTTCTCGGAGGAGGTCGCGCTCACGTCGCCGATCCCGCTGCCGCGGCACCCGCACCCGCACCCTGCCCGCGAGGGTGCGCCCGTGCGGCAACCGTCGAGTCGCCCGTTGGGCGTGCCGTGCGCGCCCGCCACCGAGTGAGCAACGC
>NZ_WJSP02000202.1 GCF_009720255.1 Agromyces humi
CTGGAAGTGGCGCGCCTTGAACTTCGCCTGCGGGATGCCCTGAGCGTAGTAGTTCGCCATGATGCTGTGGTCGTTCGTCAGCACCCGGCCCGGGATCGCCGGATTGGAGTACTCGTCGCTCACGCCGGCCGTTCCGAGCGACACGTGGGGCTTCAGCGGCTCCTACCTCGGCCCGACCATCGTCGCGAAGCGCGGCGAGCACGTGCGCGTGGACATCAGGAACTCCCTCGACGAGCCGACGACGGTGCACTGGCACGGCATGCACCTCCCCGCCGAGATGGATGGCGGCCCCCACCAGATGGTCGATCCGGATGCCACGTGGTCGCCCGAGTGGGACGTCGACCAGCCGGCGGCCACGCTCTGGTACCACCCGCATCCGCACGGCGAGACCGAGGACCACGTGCGGCGCGGCCTCGCCGGCATGTTCCTCGTGCAGGACGACGTCGAGTCCGCGCTGCCGCTGCCCCGCGAGTACGGCGTCGACGACGTGCCCGTGATCGTGCAGGACGCCGGCTTCTCGGCCGACGGGCTCCGCGAGGACCCGGCTCACGGGTTCGCGGGCGGGCTCGGCGACGAGCTCCTCGTCAACGGCACGCGCGGCCCGTTCCTCGACGTGCACGACGAGCTGGTGCGACTGCGCCTGCTGAACGCGTCGACCGCGCGCAGCTACGCCTTCACGTGGAGCGACGGCCGCCCCGTCGAGCTCATCGCGACCGACGGCGGCCTGCTCGAGGCATCCGTCGACCTCGACCGCGTGCTGCTGTCGCCGGGCGAACGCGCCGAGGTGCTGGTGCGGGTCACCCCGGGGGAGCGCCTCGTGCTGCGCTCGGAGATGACCGCTGGCGCGGCGGGCATGATCGACGCGATCGCCGCGATGAACGGCGGCACCGACGCGTTCGACGTGCTCGAGCTGCGGGCCGCCGACTCCCTCGACCCCGCGCCCGACCTGCCGGAGCACCTCGCCGCACTGCCGCCCGTCGACGCCTCGCAGGCGGTCACCACGCGCACCTTCACCCTCGACGGCTTCGAGATCAACGGCCACGAGATGGACCTGGGTCGCATCGACGAGACCGTCACCGTCGACACGACCGAGCGCTGGATCGTGACGAACACGAGCCAGATGCCGCACAGCTTCCACGTGCACGACGTGCAGTTCCGCATCGCGTCGATCGATGGCGCACCGCCGCCCCCGGAGCTCGCGGGTTGGAAGGACACCATCTTCGCGCGGCCCGGGACCGAGTTCGAGCTCGTCCTCCGCTTCGAGGACTACGCCGACCCCGACACCCCGTACATGTACCACTGCCACCTGCTGTGGCACGAGGACCAGGGCATGATGGGCCAGTTCGCCGTCGTCGAGCCCGGGCAGTCTGCCACGATGACTGGAGGAACGCACCATGAGCACTGAGACGATGACCACCATGACGACCACGACCACGGGCACGGCCACCCCGACGGCCCCGGATGCCGCGCCGCGCCGTCGCGGCTACGGCGCCCTCTGGGCATCCGTGCCCCGGGAGTTCGGGTTCCTCATCCTCACCATGCCGATCGCGATCATCGGGCTCAGCGTGCTCGCGACCGTGTTCTTCACGGGCCTCGGCCTCGTGACGGTGTTCGTGGGGATCTTCCTCATGGTGGCCGCGTTCTTCATCGCCCGCGGGTTCGGCACGCTCGAGCTCATCCGGCTGAGCTGGGCGGGGCGACCCGAGATCCGCCGCCCGCAGTGGGGGCGCGACGGGCGCGAGGAGGGCTTCTGGCGCACCGCCTTCGCGCCGTTCATCGACGGCCACTACTGGCTGTACGTGCTGCACACCATGGTCATCAACCCGATCGTGAGCATCGTGACGTGGAGTCTCACCATCGCGTGGACGTCCATCGCGCTGGCGGGCACCACGGGCTGGTTCTGGCAGCCGTTCATTCCCGACGGCGACCGCAACTTCTGGCTGAACGAGTGGCTCGTCGACCGGCTCTTCCCGGGTAACGACTTCGCCTATGACGTCGTGGTGGGCGAGCGCATCCTCGAGGTCATCCTCGGCCTCGTCTTCCTCGCGACCCTGCCGTTCGTGTTCCGCGGACTCACCCTGCTGCACGATGTCATCGCCCGCGGCGTGCTCGGGGCGTGGCGCTCGGAGGCGCTCGAGGTCGAGGTCGCCCAGCTCGCCGCCTCCCGCGGCGCGGCCGTGCAGGCCGAGGACGCGTCGCTGCGCCGTCTCGAGCGCGACATCCACGACGGCCCGCAGCAGCGGCTGGTGCGCCTGCAGATGGACCTCGCCACCATCGAACGACGTCTCGAACAGGACCCCGAGTCGGCGAAGGCGCTCGTCGGCGAGGCCCGCGACCAGGCGCGCGAGGCACTCGACGAGCTGCGGGCGCTCTCGCGGGGCTTCGCGCCGCCGATCCTGCAGGACCGGGGACTCGCGGCCGGCCTCGAGTCGCTCGCGTCGCGCAGCCCCGTCCCGGTGATCGTCGAGGTCCAGCTGGCGGACGCGGCACTGCCCGCCCCCATCGAGCGAAATGCGTACTTCATCGCCGCGGAGCTGCTCACCAACGCGGCGAAGCACGCCGAGGCCAGTGCCATCCGCCTCCGCGCCACCACGCGGGACGAGGGCGCAGCCGGCCACTGGATCGACATCTGGGTCACCGACAACGGTCGGGGCGGCGCAGCGGCCAGCCCGGGGCACGGGCTCGCGGGGCTCGACGAGCGCGTCCGCGGCCTCCGCGGCATGCTCGTGATCGACAGCCCGGTGGGCGGCCCGACCACGATCGGCGCGCACGTGCCCTACGTGCCGCTCGCGGCATCCGGAACCGAGGCGGGCGCGGTGCCCGGCGCGGTCTGAGCATCCAGCGCACGACGGCCCCGGTTCACGCCGGGGCCGTCGCCGCGCCCGCCGATAGGGTGAAGTCCATGACGGATGCCGCCCGCCGCCCATTGCGCATCGTGCTCGCCGAGGACTCCGTGCTGCTGCGCGAGGGGCTCGTGCGCCTCTTCGACGAGGCCGGGTTCGAGACCGTCGGCTCGTACGGCGACGCGGACGCGCTGCTCGCCGAGATCGACGCGATCGCCCCCGACCTCGCGGTGCTCGACGTGCGGATGCCGCCGACGTACCGCGACGAGGGCGTCAGGGCCGCGATCGAGTTGCGCCGGCGGCATCCGAAGCTCGGCGTGCTGCTGCTCAGCCAGTACGTCGAGGGCACCTACGCGCACGAGCTGCTGTCGTCGGGCGAGGGCGGCATGGGCTACCTCCTGAAGGACCGGGTCGCCTCGCTCGACGAGCTCGAGGACGCGGTGCAGCGCGTGAGCGAGGGCGGCACGGTGCTCGACCCGCAGGTGGTGCGCGAGCTCCTCTCGCGTCGCAGCGACCCGCTCGAGTCGCTCACTCCGCGCGAACGCGAGGTCATGGCCCTCATGGCCGAGGGGCGCACGAACGCCGGCATCGCGAAGGAGCTGTTCATCGGCGTGGGCGCCGTGGAGAAGAACGTGACGTCGATCTTCCAGAAGCTGGGGCTCGAGGACTCGGGCACCGACCACCGCCGGGTGCTCGCCGTGCTCACCTGGCTGCAGCACGAGGTGAGCGGCTAGGACCCCGTCCGCGGGGAACTCCGCAGGGGCACGTGCTCCCGCCATGAGCGCAGGTACGTGTGGTAGCCGCGACGCGCGAAGCCCACGAGCACGCCGATCGCAGCCACGACGCCGAGCAGGACGGCGAGCCAGGTGGTGCCGCCCACCGCCGCGACGAGGCTTCCGACGAAGAGACCGGAGACCACGGCGGTGACCACGGTGATGACCATCATCGAGCTGCCGAGCATGACGCTCGCGCCGCGCGGGTAGAAGTAGTGGTACGTGCGCTCGGCGCCGGCCTGATCGTCGTAGGGCGACATGAGCAGGTAGCGCCCGAGCCCCGGATCGAGGTCGAGGTACGCGCCCCGCAGGCGGTTCATGGCGACCACGTACATGAGGTCCTCGGTGGCGGTGTTGTACACGCGCAGCAGGGTGATGAGGCCCAGCAGCACGAGGAGGAAGAGCACGCCGAGGGCCGCCACGCCGAACCAGCCACGGAACCCCGTCGCGTTGCCGAGGACACCCAGCGTGACGAGGCCGGCGGACACCAGCGTGAGGAAGATCGCGATGCGCGTGAGCACTTCGCTCTGGGTCGTGCTGCGGCTCGCGAGGAGGCTCCAGTGCTCGGTGGCGAGCATCTGCGCGCGCAGCGACCGCTGTGCGTCGGTGAGTCGCTCGGGGTCGTCGTCCGGGAACGGGACGGGCCCGGGTGCATCCGCCGTCATAGCGGCATTCTGCACCCGGGCCCGTCGGCCCGCCATCGTCGACTACTTCACGGCGATGTGGGAGAAGAGGAACCAGCGGTCCTTGTCGAGGCCGCGACGGATCTCGATGACCACGTCCTGGCTGGCGGGGTCGAGCTCGTCGAGCCCCTCGATCGCGGTGTTCACCTTCTCGATCGCGAGGTCGATCTGGGCGACCACGTCGGAGATGGCCTCCTCGTACGGCTGGAAGCCGAGCTTGGGGTTCGCAGCGCCGCTCTTCGCAGCGACGGTGGCGAGACGGCCGTCGATCGGCAGGCCGAGCGCGACGACCCGTTCTGCGGCGAGGTCGGCCCACTCCTGGGCGTGCGCCACGACCTCGTCGATCAGCTCGTGCACGGCGATGAAGTTCACGCCGCGCACATGCCAGTGCGCCTGCTTGCCGTTGACGACGAGCGCGACGAGCTCGTGCACGACCGGCGTGAGGTACTGGGCGACGCCCGCCGCGACGTCGGCGTGGTCTCCGGTCTTGGTGCTCTTCGGTGCGGTCTTCGTGTCGGTCATTCGTTCACCCTTCCCGTTCGGCGTCTGTCGTCCGTCGTCTTCAACGCTACGCGGGTGCCCGTGTATTTCAAGGAAGGGAAGGCTGGGCTGACCGAGATCACGAAGGGGCGCGGATGCCGCTGCGGAACGCCCGGTCGGTGCTGCGGGCAGCCGTGGGAGGTGGTGTGGAGCGGATGACGGGAATCGAACCCGCGTAATCAGTTTGGAAGACTGAGGCTCTACCATTGAGCTACATCCGCGCGTGCCCGCCTGCGGGCACCGGACCATCGTAGTACACCGGGCGACGCGGGTTTCGCCTCCCTCGGGTGCCGTGTCGCGCGCGTCGCCGCGTGATCAGCGCAGCTCGGCGATCGAGCGCACCACGTTGCGGGCCAGCCGGAGTTGGCGCTCGTAGGTCGCGGCGAGGGCGATGAGGGCGACCCCGGCCACGCCGAGCCACAGCCACCACCAGACGGCCTCGTACACCGACGTGAGCCACGGCCACAGCTGCGCGACGGCGTGCACCAGCAGGACTGCGCCGCCCAAGAGGAGCGGGGCCTGCAGTCGTCGGACGGCACCGATGACGACGATGATCGCCGACACGGCGCCGAGGGCGATGAGCCGCCACAGCTCGGGCTCGACGAAGTCGGCGACCAGCGCGGGCAGCAGCAGCACGGCGAGGCCGAGGCCGAGCGCGGGCCAGCTGCCCAACCGCGGGTCGCGTCGCATGCGCACGACGCCCGCGCCGAGCAACGCCGATCCGATCGATGCCGTCACGAGGTCGAACGGCTCCACCTGGCGTGAGGCGAGCGCGGCGCAACCGCCCAGCACCAGTGCCCCCAGCGTCGTCCACGCGACGCCGGCCCCCGCGAAGGGGCGCCACCGCCCATACACCGCCACGATGTGGGCGAGGGCGAGCGCCGGAAAGAGCACCGCGGCACGCAGTGTCGCAGCGTCGCCCCCCGCGACCGACAGGAGCGTCGGGATCGAGACCGCCGCGACGGAGACCGCGATCATGGACTCGGCGAGCCGACCGGGTTGCGACGCCGTTCGGAACCACATCGTGGCGACGATCACGCCGGCGACCAGCGCGAGCACCGGCCAGAACTCGGCAGCCAGGTCGCTCGGCTCGCCGAGCGCGACGGCCGAGCCGCGGACGAGCGCCGCGCCGATGAAGGCCGCGCCGCCCGTGCAGACGCCGAGGAGGCGGATCGGAACGCCACGAGCCGCCTGCGGGAGGAACATGGCCGCGATCGCCACCACCGAGCCTCCCGCGACGAGGATGAGGGTTCTGAGTTCGGACTCGGCGCTCGTCGCGACGCTGGGAAGCACGAGGACGGCCGCCGCGGAGGCGAACAGCGTCGTGCGTCCGGCGGACCGTGGCGACGGCGCCATCCGGCGCCACGTGATCAGGCCGCCCGTGACGGCGAGTGCGATGGCGAGCGGCACGGTGTACGCCTCGACGTCGTCGACAGCGCCGTCGGCCAGCCAGGCCCAGATGGAGCCGACGCCGAAGAGAAGGCTGAGCCAGGAGAGATGCCGGATCTCGGCGTCGCCGCCGATCGGATCGGCGTGGAGGGCGGCGACGAGCACCGGAACGGGAGTGAGCAGGCCCAGCAGGAGCCAGAGCTCGTCGCCCGTGGTCGCCGCGGAGAGCAGCACGTACGACGCGCCGACGCCGATGGCGACGCTCCACGCGACCCGGGCGATTATCCTTACGACGCGAAATCTGCAAGAATGGTCAGTCGAGTTCTGTACCGCCCGACCCTCTATCCGGCGCACAGAACCTCATTGAGCTTCCGC
This sequence comes from Agromyces humi, assembly GCF_009720255.1. Taxonomy (GTDB): domain Bacteria; phylum Actinomycetota; class Actinomycetes; order Actinomycetales; family Microbacteriaceae; genus Agromyces; species Agromyces humi. The sequence goes on from NZ_WJSP02000202.1 coordinate 6,604, forward strand.
CGAGTGTGCACCCCACGCTC
>NZ_WJSP02000203.1 GCF_009720255.1 Agromyces humi
ACGCGACGTCCACCGGGTCCGCCGTCGCCGGCACCGGAACGAGTACCCGAACCCAGACGACGGGACCGTCACGACGACCAGCGCCGACGTCACCGACGCCATCGACGTCGCTGAGGAAGCTGTGGCCATGGCCCGCAAGGTTATCCCGTTGATGCCGATCTTCTAGCCGCAGACCGCCAGCGCCCCGGACTTTTGACCGGGGCGCTTTGTCATGCCCGGTCGCCGAAGAATCGTCGGATCTGCCGCATACGTACGGGGTGCAGCGAGAAATCGCCGCATGTCTGAACACCAGACCCCGGCCGCAAGCCGGAACCCGTACATGAAAGGGATCCAATGATCATCCACACTGCTGCACAGGTCGACCTCGTCGACGCCTGGAGCGTGTTCTGGAGCACCGTCTCGTCGGCATTCGACGGGCCGCTGAAGGTCCTGCTGATCGTCGTCGGCATCGGCCTCATCGCGTTCTCGCTGCTCAAGTTCGTCTGGGACAAGCGCCGCGGCGGAAGCGCACGCCAGTCGCCGATCTGGTGGACGCTCGGCCTCGGCGGGCTCCTCATCGCCCCCGACATCCTCATCCCGCTGGCCCTCGGCATCCTCAGCTGGGTCATCAACATCGCGCTGAAGGTCATCGGGCCGGTCTTCGGCTAAGCGGGGATGTCCCTCTACTCGCTGACCCACCTCACCGGGCGGAAACGGAACGTCGACCGGAAGATCATCGTGATGACGGTGGAGGCCAACAAAGCCACCTTCATCGTCACGGTGATCTCCGTCGCCGTTTCCATCGTCCCCACCGCGATCCTCTACATCTTCATCGGCGCCATGGCCATGGTCATCATGCCGACGCTGTTCGGGATCGCCGGCTGGTGGCTTTTCCGGTACCGGTCGCAGAAGGGGCTGCAGCTGCCGATGTACAAGCTGCTCCTGGACCGCGGCCGCGCGAAGCAGCTGAAAGGCAAAGCCCTCGTCTGCGGCGTCCCGATGCCCGCCGAATCCGCCATCACCCAAATCGTCCCGTCGTCCGTCTCGGTCGACGACCCGCGGCACCCCACCGCATGGGTCCGAGACGAGAACGACCCGCATGAGTTCGCACCCGTTCACGGCCGCGCGAACACCACCACGAAGGCCACAGGCCGGACAGACATCCTCGACTAGAACGGTCACCCACATGCGCTCCGCTCCGAAGCACCGCGGCACCAACCGACGACGGTTCAACCGAACGCTGATCATCGCGGCGCTCGGAGCGGCGATCCTCACCGTCCCCACCGTCGCCATGGCAGCCACCGTCGGCGGCGACGCAATCGCCAGCGTGGGCGCGATCGTCCCGATGGCCGACGACTACGGCGGGATCACCGCGTTCCCGGACCCGAACACGCAGGGCGGCAATTCGAAGCTGATCCCGCTGAACCGGTGGTCCGAGTCGACGACCAGCCTCCACGCACGCCCGGGCGGTGACATCCTCGCGCAGGTGTGGGGCGCCGTATCCGACGGGGTCACCGGCACGTCACTCGCGTGGAACTCGGGCCTGTGGACCGCCACGAACGCCCTGTCGAACTTCGCCGCGAACCTCGAGCCGATCAAGGCCGTCGGCGCGCAGATCGACTTCGCCACCCGCAACCTCGGCGACATGCTCCTCGCGAACCCGCTCATCTTCATCCTCGTCAGCCTCGGGCTGGTCATCGGGGGAGTGTGGGCGAAGTCCCGAGGCCGCTCCGGCACAGGGATGTTCAAGCGGAGCATGTCAGTGGTCCTCGTGATCGCCGCGATCTCCGTCATGGCGATCGGCGCTCGTGGAAGCACCGGCGGTGAGAACGGTGAAGAGTACCGGGCGGGAACCGGGTCGCCGGGCTGGGTGCTCACCAAGGTCACCGACACCGTCGGGGCTGTCACCAACGGCCTCGTGGGCTCGATCACCTCATCTGGGTTCTCCACCACCGACGAACTCAACGCAGCAGGCACCAGCATGAACTGCGACGTCTACCTGCAGAACCTCCGGAACTTCTTCACCCAGTCGAAGCGACTCGACGCGAACCAGGCAGACGCCGTCTCCGCGCTCTGGCTGAACACCGGCCGCGTCGCCTGGACCGACGCTCAGTTCGGTTCCGACAACCCGTACGCCGACCGCGTCTGGTGCCACTACGCCGACCTGCAGGCCGGCGTCACCCCGGAACGTCAGATCTGGCTCACCAGCCTCGGCGTCGACGGCGGCGAGAAGCTCCGCACCACCGCGAACAAGCAGTCCAAGGCATTCGGTGTCGGATCCGACGCCTACGAGCTCGACCGCACCATGATCGGCTGGGCTGCATGCCAGTGGGCTGGGAACGGCTGGGCTGTCGACGGCGGCTTCGCAAAGAAGAAGGACGGGTCCGACTGGATCACACCCGGCATGTGCAACGCCTGGTGGACCGGAGACCAGAAGACCAACATCAGCGACGGCAAGGACGGCGGCGCCGCGTTCGACATCTCCACCGGCGGCGGCCTCGACCAGAACATCGAGGACTACACCGACAACGAGCAGGTCCTCAACTTCGTCCGCAGCTGGCAGGGCACCGACACAGGGTTCGGTGCGTCCATCACCGCAGGGTGGGCGCTCGTCGCCGGCCTAGTCTGCTTCCTCCTCTTCGGGCTCATCCTCTCGGGCGCGATCATCTGGGCGAAGTTCATGGGTGTCCTGCTCATGGCGATGCTCGTCATCACCCTGCTCGCGTCGCTGTTCTCCACCGACGGTGCAGGCAAACGATCAGCAGAGCTCGCGAAACAACTCGTCGGGTTCACGGTCGTCGCTGCAGGTGCGTCCGCGATCATGGTGCTCGTCTCCTGGCTCACCCACACCCTCGTGGTGGCCGGGAAGTCCCTCATCGGCGGTGAGGTCCTCTGGGCGCTCATCTGGACGGCCCTCGCCCCGATCCTCGCCGTGCTGGTGCTCCACCACACCTTCCAGAAGATGTTCAAGAAGCCTTCCCCGTTCACCCTCAAGGGCCTGAACGCGTGGGGTGGCGCCGGCGCCGCAGCAGCCGGCGGCATCCTCGCCGGCGGTGCGATGGAGCGGTGGAAGAACCGCGGCCAGGCAGCCGTCGAAGGCAAGGGCAAGGAGATCGGCAACCGCGCTCTCAACCGGATGACCGCCGGCCGTCTCGGCGCCCCCGGCAGCAGCGCCCCAGGTGCAGGCAAGCCCGCAGTCGGCGCCGGCGCACCCCCGAAGGCGGTCGGTGCGGTCGGCGCACGCGGCGCACAGCTCGCCGCGAAGGACGACCTGAAGGCGGTCGAAGAGCACTGGAAGGGTCAGGGCAACAAGGTCCCGATGACCGCCACCCAGCGTGCCGGACGCGCCGTCCTGGCAGGCGGCAGCGCCGTCGCCGGTGCAGGCGCCACCGCAGTGTTCGCAGGCCTCGGCCATAAGGCATCCCAGGAGAAGGTCGGAGAGCTCGCGAAGGGTGTGAAGACCAACGTCGCAGGCGCCGCGAAGCGCTCCGTCTCTGGCTACAAGGACACCGCCTACAGTGTCGCGTTCGCCGGGCTCGCCACCAAGGAAGCGCTGAAGAACCCGGAGTACCGTCAGCAGCTCCGCCAGTCCGGCGGCGCAGCGGTCAAGACCGCGGCGAAGCAGTCGGTCACCCGGTTCAAAGATTCGTACCAGTCCACGCTGAACAAGGTGCACCAGACCGTCACCCAGAACCCGGCCGGCGCCGCGAAGACTGTGGGCCTCGCCGCCGCAGGTGTCGCAGCCACCGCCCTCACCGGCGGCGCAGCAGGCCTCGTCCTCGCACCCATCGCCGTCGGCTCCAAGATCCGCCGCAACCACCACGAGCGAGCGACCGCGCACCAGGAGATGCACGCGTCGTTCGCCCAGGAACAGCAGCGGCAGAAGCAGGAAGACGAACAGCGGGTCCGCGCTGAGGTCGCCGACGCGAAGCGAGCCGAGAAGGAGCAGGCGAAGCTTGCACGGAAGGCCGCGTCGGCGTCGCAGTCAGTGTCCGCTCAGGCCCCGTCGGCGGCTCAGCCATCAGCGGCAGCCAACCGTCAGGCAGGTCCGATGGGCCCGACCCAGGCGCCCGAGCGTGGATAGCCGCATACGTACGCACGCATGACACCGCGCTCGGAGGGAATAGCATGACGTTGACGGTCGACCGCAACCATATGATCCACGGTGGAAACGGCCAGTACTCGGGCAAGGTGCAGACGGGAGCGGATCCACAGGTGCTGATTCAGCTGAGCAGCAAGGGCACGTTCCTCTACCCTCAAGGCCCGTTCCGTGATGTCGATGAGTACTTGGCGTTCTGGACTTCGGTCGACATCCCGGATCGCATTCTCGGGAACATCGCCCTTGGCTATCGCGAGGACGTCAAGCGGAGACATTACCTCGCCGAGCTCGAATGGCGAGATCTCTACGACAGTGCCAATCGATCAGAACTTACCCACAAGCACGACGCGCGAGTGCGATCGGCCCAAGCTGCCCGCGACGAAGCTTGGGCACTGTACGAAGACGAGTGGTGGAGCAGCCACCCACTGAAGATCCGGACGATCTTCCTCCGTGAAGTGGCGATCGCTGGACAGATGTCGTTGTGTCGGTCGCTCCTGCCCAAAGACGTCGAGGACCGGGTCTTTGATGTCAAGTTTCGGCTGGACGAAGACGACCTCACGGTCAGGGAGATCGTCGATCTCTACCATCTCGACCGGATCCGTGGCTACTTCGACGAGCCGGAGATCACCGCGGTTGAGCGGATCGAGGAGCTCCGCGAGGAGATCAACCGGCTGAGGAACGACCTCGCTTCCTGACATCGGCTGAACCCCACATCTTGGTGGCTGTGCGATACGATCGCGGCACCTGCGCATCCCCTCGCAGCCCGTTCAGGAGGTGCCAGTGGTGGCTTTCCGCATCGTCCCCACGCTGCTCGTCGTGGGTAGCGCCGGCGTCACCGCCGGCGGCGTCGCGGCCGGCACGGTCGGCGGCAGGCAGATCATCCAGGCGGCGAACCAGATCGAGTCGCAGACCGCGATGTACGACGAGCGCCATCGGGCGCACCTCGCGAAGGTCGACCACACCAACACCGTGCTGCGGGCGTTGCGGGATTCCCAGGAGCGGGCCGAAATCGCGGTCATCTCGCGTGCCGAGGAGCTCCTGGAGCAGCAGCCCGCCGCGGTCAGAGCGGCTGGCGCGTCCATTGCTGGATCGGCCAAGGTGAACCCGGCCGTCGTGAGCGGTCACGGTGCCGGCGCCGTAGCGAACCTCTGGGTGGTCGGGTCGAAGACCCCGGACCTCCTGAAGGCAGCCGCGACACGGTTCGGCAAGGCCAGTACCGGAAGAAGGATCGCCCTTCTCCACGGCGTCGCCGCCGAGGACGCAACGAAGGCACTGTTCGGAGGTGGAAGCGTCAGTTCCGGTGGCGGCGGCACCGCACTCGGCGTGCCCCTGCTCAACACCGCGAAGGCGAGCGTCTACGTCGGCCTCCTCGGTGTCGCCGTGAAGGTGCAGGGTACCGCCGCAGGCGCGGTGGGTAGAAAACACGGGAAGCAGCTCGAAGCCGCGGTCACACGGCTCGACGACGAGGACCAGATTCTTCGGGTGGCGCGGAAGCGCGCCCGAGAGCTGGGCGAGATCCTCGCCACGCTCAAGGCAGTGGTCGTTGAGCGGCTCGACTCCATCGATGTCGAGCAGGCCGGCAATGACGTCGACGACGAGCGAGTCCAGGAGGTACTGACTCTGGTCACCGCCCTGCAAGAGGTCGCGGCCGCACAGGTTATCGATGCGACCGGATCGCTCGACGAGCGCACCCCGCAGGTCATCGCGACGTACCGCGAGACGGGAACCGCCGCCGTCGAGCGCTGAGATCGTCTGCCCCGTCCGCTGTTCGACCGTGCCTCTCGCCGGCGGTCTCGACCCGCCATGTCAGCGAGCCAATTTTCCGCGCTCCTCGCCTGAATTCCGCGCATGTGTCTGCCGAGAAGAAAGGCAGCAGACATGCCCAGCGAACAGCGACTCTCCGCCGACGAGCAGGCTGAGTTCCCGACGATCATCCGCACCGTCGCAGGGTCCGAAGTGCACGGCACCGGCCTCGGCGACCAGGTGTCCGACATCGACCACATGGCGATCGCCGTCGAGTCGATCGATGCGGTCATGGGTCTCGACCAGTCCCCGGCCCTGTGGACCTACCGGACTGTGCACGGCCTCGCGGACGCCTCGCAGGGTCTGCACGCACGCTCCGGCGCCGGCGACCTGGACCTGACGATCTACCCGCTGCGGAAGTGGGCCGCCCTGGCAGCAGCCGGCAACCCGTCGGTGATGGTCCCGCTGTTCTGCGAGCGGAAGTACGTGCTGTCGTCGAGCCGGCTCGGCCGGTCGCTCCGGAAGAACCGGCACCGCTTCGTCACCCATCGTCTCGCCCGCAGGCACCTCGGCTACGCGGTGCGGCAGCGAGCTCGGATGGAAGGCGACCTCGCCGGCAACGTCAGCCGCCCCGAGCTCGTGTCCGAGTGGGGGTACGACGTCAAGTTCGCGGCGCACTACCTCAGGCTCGGCTACCAGGGCCTCG
>NZ_WJSP02000204.1 GCF_009720255.1 Agromyces humi
GTAGGCGTGCGGACGGACGCCCGCGGCATCCCGCATCGCGACCAGGATGGCGGCGATGGCATTCGGCGCGGCAGGGCTGTCCGCACGGAGCACGCGGTGCAGCCACCGGCGCGCCTGTACCCCGACATCGACAACGCGTTCCTTCCGCCCGCCACCCGCGCCGACATCGCAGCGCAGGGCGCCGCGGCCGTACCTGCCACCACCGCCCGTCGCAGCGGCGCCGGGAAGTGCGGCGCGCTCGTCTTCGCCTGGGCGTACAAGGGCGGCGTCAACAAGACCAGCATCGCGATGCAGCTCGCACACCGTGGCGCCTCAAAGGGCCTTCGGGTCGTCCTCGTCGACATGAACCGCGGGCAGGGCGGCATCCGGACGATGCTTCGCATCGCCGACGACGCACCCATCCGGTCCGCGTACGACGCCTCCGTCAGCGGTGACCCCGCCGACGCCATCCTCATGCCGGACGAGCTCGCATCCTCCACCGTCCGCGCCAGCACCCTCGAACCGATCGACTTCGCCGTCGTCCTCGCACCCCCGCGCTCGGAAGCGGACATCAACGGCGCCTCCTGGGCCGTCTACCGGCAGATCATCGAGCACGCCCGCAGCGTCGCCGACCTCGTCATCGTCGACACGCAGACGGTCGAAGCCACCGACAACTCCGGGCTCATCGACAACGTCATGGTCCCGCTCATGATCGACGACGCCTGGGGTGTCGCGATCACCGAGTTCGCCAAGGAGTCCGTCGACAACCTCATCGCCGCGCTGCAGATGTACGCCGAGCGGGGCCTGAAGCGCGACCGCCAGCTTCTCGCCGTCACCCGCGTCCAGAACTTCGACCAGGCATCCGCCGCCGGCGTCGACCGGAAGTTCGGCGCGTTCGCACGGTTCGCCGGAACGACCGCGATCTCCGTCCACGTCAAGGACCAGCTGGACCGTGGCCGGATCGTCTCCGACGACCCGGCAGTCCGCCCTCTCCTGGACACCGTCCTCCTTCGCGTCACCGGCAACACCGACTTCGAAGAGCGCGCCAACCGTCCGAAACGGCGGGGCCTGTTCGGAGGTGGCCGCCGATGAGGATCACCCACTTCCCCCAGATGCTCGAGCTCGTCCACGGCATCGACCGGATCCTGATCGGCCGGACCGCCGCAGCCGTCGACCTCGTCGAGGTGCCCGACGGCGAGACCACGATCGTCCGGCTGCCCACCTGGTCGATGCTCAAGCCCGCCATCGACGTCGGCCTCAAGGCGGTCAAGAACAAGAACCTCGTCCTTCCGGCGCGCATCCAGTGGTCCTGCCCACCGCTCGTCTTCCTCGACCGGGACGCCACCACCCAGGTGTCTTGGCGGATCACGAACATGGGGCACCGCCTCTCCGGCCAGATCGAACTCACCCGTGACGGGCAGTCCGAGGAGATCCCCGGCCAGGTCGGCGGATCGGTCGACGTCGCGTTCTCCAAGCGCGACCTCGGACGGCGCATCCAGAAGCTCGCCACCGACGGTGACGTCGCCCGGTGGCAGGTCGTGCAGTCGTTCGAGGAGTACACACGCTCGAAGATCGCCGAAGCCAGCAAGCAGCTCGCACGGGAGTTCTCCGAATACCACGGCCGGTCCATCCCCGCGGTCCTCGACGAGCAACGCGTCGACGCGCTCCTCACCCACATGCTCTTCGGGAAGGGCGACTCCTCGATCGTCGGCCGGATGGTCGAGCAGGCGCTCGACCCGGTCGCGTTCGACAAGTTCGACCCGGGCCGCTACTTCTCCCTGAACCTCAAGCGGTCCGCGCTGGGAGAGGTCCGCCGCGTCATCGGTGACCCGCACATCGGGTCCAAGGTCCGCCGCATCCACGCCAAGGCGAACGTCTCCTCCCTCGAGGAGCTCGTCGAGGTCTACAACGAGTACTACCCGAACGAGCACCTCGGAGCCAAGCGCGCCGCTGCTGCACTGACCGCAGGGCACTTCCCCGAGGTGTTCGCCGAAGGGCTGCCGGACAGCGAGCTGCGTGACTTCGCGGACCGCCGGATCGGCGGTGGCATCTGATGCCGGCGCCATCCACTCCGCTCGCTGTCGCGAACGACGCCCGCGCACGCGCGAACGAGCTTCGCGCTGAAGCGCTCATCAACCTCGCCGAGGGTGTGTTCACCCAGCAGGACCTGTTCGAGTTCGCGGCCACCGCGTCCGGGAAGCCGCTCCTCCGGATCCCACTCCGCCAGGTCCTCCTCTCCACCCCCGGTGTCGGCGAAGCACGCGCCGGGAAGGTCCTCGAGCGCCTCCGCGACCTGCTGAACGTCCGCACCCAACCGCGGGACATGACCATCGCGTGGCTGCTCGACAGTCGCGCCGGCGGCCGCCGCTTCCTCGCATGGCTGGACACCGTCAGCCCCATCCGCACCGAACCATGGCCTGGCTTCCCGTGGGCGCCGGCACCGACCGGAGGTGCCCGATGAGCGCTGACGTCTCCACCTTCTTCGCCACTCGGATCAACGCGGCCCGCGGCACCAGCGACGCCGACATGAACCGTGCCCTGTCACGGCTCCTTCGCGACTTCGCCGGCCACATCTGGGGTTGGACGCAGACCGCATGCAGGCAACACGGCGACCGGCAGATGATGTACTCCGACGACGTCTACAACGTCATCAGCCTCGACGTCGCCCAGGCGCTCCGGAAGGAGATCGTCGAAGCGACCGAACCGCCGATCGTCAACTACTACTCGTACCTGCAGAAGATCGCGCAACGGTCCGCGTTCGCGTTCTTCCACTCCTCGGAGCGGACCGGGTTCTCCTCCGCCAGCGGCGCCAGCCGGCGGCTGTCGAAGATCAACAAGACCCGGAAGGAGCTGACCATCAGCCTCGGCCGGGAGCCCTCGGACATCGAGGTGGTCGAAGAGGTCAACCGTCAGGCGTACGCCACCCGGAAGGACCCACAGAAGCAGGGCGCGCTCGTCACCCTTGCAGACCTCCGCACGACCACCACGAGCTCGCTGGACGGGATGATGGAGGAGTTCGGCGACATCGTGTGGCGACCCACCTCGGCTGAGGACAGCGCCCTGTCCAGTGCCGAGGCACCGCAACTGGTCGACGCGATCGTCAACGGATGCGCGAACGTCTCCGCAGTGCTCGGCAAGGTCGCCGAGTCGTGGATCGGTCAGGCGATGGCGGAACCGCCGGTGATCCGCACGTCGAAGGAGATCGCTGGGGAGCTCGGGATGAAGCCCGCCGACGCGACTGCGCTGCTGTCGGACTGCAAGGCGGTCGCGAAGGTCGTCTGCCGTGAACTCCTCGGAATCGACTCGCCGTTCGCGTAGCCCAGGACACCAGTTCGGGGGCGAGAGGTCAAGGTACGTCGCAGCGTATCCTGACGCTTCAGCTCCGCGAAAGGTGGAACGGCGTATGAAGCGCGATCGTTTGCAGCTCGTGGGGATACTCGCACTGGCACTTTCGGTCGCCGTCACGGGTTGCGCATCGCAGGAGCCGACGTCCAAGCAGACCGACACGAGCGTCACACAGCAGGCCACGGACGCCACTCCGGAGGCCGTCGCACCGGAGTCGCCCTCGAGATGGAGCGATTCCATCGACAAAGGGATGCTGTTCATCAGCACACCTGATGAAGACGGGTACAGCTACGTGATCAGTTTTGACGATGAAACGGTCGCGGGGTTTGGAGTCAGCTACCCATCGATCGACCCGACGACCCTTCCGGCGGTCTATGCCGACGCTGTCGCTCAAGGAGAGACGCCGCCAGGAGGTGGTTGCAAGTTCCCTCTCACGGAGGCTGGTTGGCTGGAGGTAGGTAACCCCGTCAGTGACTCATTCCTCATCAGGCACACCGTGACGAATGCCACCGCCGACACCATCACCGTTACCCAGGTCTCTGACTTCAACGGCAATACTCGTGACGTCACGTACACGGGAGTGACGGCACCGGATCCCGAGGCGATGAAGCAGAGCCGTGGATTGGGATGCAGCCTGTCCGAGGATGAGCTTCGCGCCAAGGTCGAAGCGCTCGGCGGGTAACTCGTCGGGGACGCCGGTAGGCAGCGCCGGCCGCAGCCTGTCGACCCGTTCTGTCTGACCTCAGCGGTGCAGCGTCACCTGCGGTGAGCTGTACGACCTGTACCCGTAGGAGCCGGCGTTCCCGCCGGCGGTGCCGCGGGTCTGTCCGTCCTTCGCAGCCTCGGCCTGGTGTCGCCTCGCGGCTGCCCGGTCGGCGGTGGCTTGCTTCTTCGCGAGCTTCTCGAAGTCGGCACGCCTCACGCGGGTGCCGTCAGCCATCGTGAACTCCAGAGTCCGGAACGGCTCCCTGATCGCGCCGATGGGACCGTACGCGCTGGTGGTGTAGTTCGCGCCGTACCCGGACTCCATGGCCTCCTGGTTGTACTCGTCGTTGCCTGACAGCACTCCACCGGTGTTGCGAGTCCATTTCACCGTCTCGAGCGCCTTGAAGAACGCCTGCCCGAGCGCGCCGTCGTGCGCGTCCTCGACCGCGTGGTTGTTGTCGGACACCTGCCAGAGGACGGTGTTGTCCTCGCGCCGGAAGGAGATGACGCCGTGGTGTGTGCTCGCGCGGAACTGGGTTGTCCGGTTCGTCGGGAACTCCATGTCGATCTTCAGGATCCTGCGAGGGATGTCCCGCTGCCAGTTTGGGCCGACGAGGGTGTCGAAGCCGTCCGGGAGCGTCGACTCGGTTTCGGTGAAGCCGCCCCAGCTGTACTTCTTCCTGGTGTGCTTTTGCTCCCACGCGTCGAGCGCTGCGGCGTACGCCGCGCGGTCCGACTTCTGCTTCGCGGTGAGGGACTTCCAGAACTCCTGCGACGCGTCGAACAGTTCCTGCTTCCGCGCCCGGTCTGTCTCCTCGAGGAGCTTCCGGATACGACCGAATTCGGCGGCGGGGAGCTTGACCTCCCCTTCCTCCCATCCGTACTTCGACATGTCTAGAACGCGCCTTCCTTCTGGATTCGTTTCAGCTCGCGCGGAAACACGGTCTTCCAGACCGTCTCCCCGGTCTCGTCGTCGTACGCGAGACGCTCGGCGACCAGGAGTTTCCCGTCAGCGTCGATGTAGCTGCGCATCGCCCTGCCGTCGGAGCCGCCGCGTGTCAGGGTGATCGCTTCGATGGTCCCGGCGTCTCGGCCGCGTCCGCGACGGATGCTGGTGTTCGCGCGCCCGTTCGAGTCGAGCCGGTCGAGCGTCGCGGATTGAGAGTCAGTGGGCGTGACAGCGAAGTTCGACGCACGGCCGAGCGCCGAGTCCACGTCGAGAGACTCGACAAGGTCGGAGTACAACGCGCCCTGCCACTCGACACCTGGTTCCGGGAGCGATGCAGCGTCCAGGACGAGGCCGGACTCGAGGATCCCGAGTTCGGTCAGTTCGTTGCCGTCCGTGATGACGGTGGCGAAGATGCGCCCGAAGCTGTCTCCGCGGACAAACGTCGGCCCGTGCTCGGAAAGCTGCGTGAGCACAGCCGATTGCTCGCCGGTCGGGTCGACGCGGTGGCCGCTCGGCGGCCCCTTGATGAACGCGACGAGCGCGTCAACGTCAACCGGGGTGTGCTTGTGCTCGGCGAACTTCCCGGCCCGGTCGCGGACGATCGGGTCGACCACCGGTCAGTCCTTCAGGAGGTGGTGCACCGCGGCGTCCTCGAAGATCGCGATGCCGCCATCTTCGAGGTGGACCACCGAGAACGCATCCCGGCGGAGCACCAGCTGCGAGTCTGGGTCGGCGAGCTCGCGGTAGTACGAGTCGTAGTCCTCGAACGTGTCCCAGAGGGCGTCCTCGAAGTCGACGGCCGTGCCGTTCGGGAAGATCTTCACGAACTCCCACGCCGCCTGGCGGTTCTCCTCGGACTCGTTGATGAACGCGGACTGCAGCGGACGGATCGTGGGGATCTCGATGTTGGCTGCGGTGCGGGTCTGAGTTCCGAACTGCCCGTCGGTCCTGCGCGCGGTCTCGCGGGCAGCTTCGGCGGTGGCGGAGATGGGCTGGCTGGAGGTGAGGGTGCTCATGACGGGTAAGTGTGCGGCGGCTGTTCGCGGCACGTGCCGCGACGGTCAGTACCAGTTCGTGGCGCCTGAATGAGCCCACGCGGCGCACGGCGTCCCGTACCGCTTGGCGATGTACCCGACACCCCAGGTGATCTGCGTGTACGGGTTGGTCTCCCAGTCCGCGCCGGCCGCTGCCATCTTCTCGGCCGGCAACGATTGCGGGATCCCGTAGGCGCCGCTCGTAGGGTTCCGGGCTGTGTAGCGCCACCCGGATTCCTTCTGCCAGAGCGCGGCGAGGCACGCGAATTCGTCTGCGTTCCAACCTCTGGCCGCGACCATTTCGGCTGCGGCGTGCTGGGCTTCCGTGAGCGAGGCAGGGGACGCCGGCGGCCGAGGAGCTGGTGGCGCTGGTGGTGCGGGCGGCGGTGGAGGTGGTGGAGGTGGAGGCGGTGCTTCGACGACGAACCCGTCTCGGCTTGCAGGGGCGACGATCGCCATCTCTGAGACGTCGACCTTCTGTCCTGGTGCTCGCGGACCGGAGC
>NZ_WJSP02000205.1 GCF_009720255.1 Agromyces humi
CGCTCGCCTCCTGTTCCCATTCAATCTATCGGCAGGGGCGGACCGCTCGCGGTGCCTGTGGAGAGCGGCGGGACGCCCTGCGTGCCTTCGGTGAACTGCCAGTGCCGCCGTCTACACTCATCGGGTGACTGCAGCAACCACCCCGCTCGTCGGCGTCGTGATGGGTTCCGACTCCGATTGGAACGTGATGCGCGAGGCATCCGATCTGCTCGACGAATTCGGCGTCGCGCACGAGGTCGAGGTCGTCTCCGCGCACCGCACGCCCGAGAAGATGATCGCCTATGGCAAGCAGGCGGCCGAGCGCGGCCTCAAGGTGATCATCGCCGGCGCTGGGGGAGCCGCGCACCTTCCCGGCATGCTCGCCTCCGTCACCACCCTGCCCGTCGTGGGCGTGCCCGTGCCGCTGTCGCGCCTCGACGGGCTCGACTCGCTGCTCTCGATCGTGCAGATGCCGGCCGGTGTCCCCGTCGCCACCGTCTCCATCGGCGGCGCGAAGAACGCCGGCCTCATCGCCGTGAAGATCCTGGCGACGTCGGATGCCGCGTTGAGCTCCGCGCTCGCCGAGTACGCCACCGCCCTCGCCGCCCTCGTCGAGGAGAAGAACGAACGGCTCAAGTCCAACCGATGAGCCTCGCCGCAAGCCCGATCCGCTTCCCGGATGTCGCCTCCCGCACGGTCATGACGCGCCGCGCGTGGTGGCTCATCGTGCTCAACGTGCTCATCCCCGGCTCCGCCCAGGTGCTCGCCGGTGACCGCAAGCTCGGGCGCTTCGGCCTCGGGGCGACGCTGACGCTCTGGCTCCTCGCCGTCGCCGCCCTCGTCGTCTGGTTCCTCTGGCCGACCGTGCTCTACACGGTGTTCTCGACGAGCATCACCCTGTGGGTGGTGGCGGCCCTGCTCGTGTTCTACGCGGTGCTGTGGGTCATCCTGACCCTCGACACCCTGCGGCTCGTGCGCCTCGTGAAGACCGCCCCGTCGGCCCGCGCGTGGGTCGCCGCGCTGTCGGTCGCGCTCATGGTGGCCGTCTCCGGAACGGCCGCATACGGCGCCTACCTCGCGACGACGGCGAGCGGATTCCTCTCGTCGGTGTTCGTGGCGGGGCCCAGCGAGCCGCCGATCGACGGCCGCTACAACGTGCTCCTCCTCGGCGGCGACGCCGGGCCCGATCGCGACGGACTCCGGCCCGACAGCATCCGGGTCGTGAGCATCGACGCCGAGACCGGCCAGGCCGTCACCATCGGCCTCCCGCGCAACATGGTCGACGTCCCCTTCAACGACGACTCGCCCCTGAGCTCGCTCTATCCTGAGGGGTACGGAGCCATCGACGGCTGCGAGGTCGACGTCTGCATGCTCAACTCGATCTACACCGAGGTCGAGCTGAAGAGCCCCGACATGTACCCCGACGCGGTCTCACAGGGCTCCGAGCCCGGCATCGAGGCGATGCGGGATGCCGCAGAGGGCATCACCGGGCTGCCGATCCAGTACTACGTGCTCATCGACATGGCGGGATTCCAGCAGCTCATCGACGCACTGGGCGGCGTGACGATCAACGTTCCCGAGGACGTGCCGATCCACGCCGACGAGACCTTCACCACGGTCGCGGAGTGGATCCCCGCCGGCGAGCAGCACCTCGACGGCTACCACGCGCTCTGGTACGCGCGGTCGCGCCACGGCACGAGCGACTACGACCGGATGGCCCGTCAGCTCCAGCTCCAGGAGGCGGTGCTGGCGCAGTTCAATGCGGCGAACGTGCTCTCGAAGTTCCAGGAGATCGCGGCCGCCGGGTCGCAGGTCGTGAAGACCGACGTGCCGCAGGGCATGCTCGGGTACTTCGTCAACCTCGCGTCGAAGACGAAGGAACTGCCCGTGATCGACGTGCCGCTCGTGCCCGACAACGGCGTGGATCCCGAGGATCCCGACTACGAGTACATCCGTCAGTTGGTGCAGCAGGCCGTGTTCCCGCCCACGCAGGAGCCGGCAGAGGGCTGACGCCCTCGCGCGTCAGGTGGTCAGGAATCGCCGCAGCATGCCCGGGATCGGGCCCCGGATCCGAAGCAGACCGTGCGCCGCACCCACCGTGATCGCGACGGCGTGCTTCCAGCGATTCGGCCCGCTGACGACTGCGTCGAACGTCGGCTCGATCTGGCGCTTGACGACCGCTAGTGTCCATCGAGGGCGCTTCCGCGCATTCCTGAACACGAGATCGATATTGTTCCTCGTGATGTAGTACTGGCGGAACGGTGAGTGGTATTGGTACTCGTGCACCCCCTTCCGGTGTCGTAGGGGGATGCCGAACGGGCGGAATGGCACCATCTCGCCGAGTGCGTGCGAGATGTCGGTGCCCTCGGCGACCGCGATCCGAAACCCCCGGTCGCGAACCCGGAGGCAGAACTCAGTGTCGACGCAGTCGATGACGAGTCGCTCGTCGAAGTGGCCGGCGTTCTCGATGCACTCTCTAGAGATCACGAAACCGGACTGGATCGCCTCGGGCACGAGGCCGAGGCCTTCGGGCGAGTACCACGTCGGAATGGAGGGCTGTCCGTTGACATGGTCGGAGCAAACGATGCCGAGATGGGTGACGGGGTTCGCCTTGGCGAACGTGTCGAGGCAGGCGGCCACGTAACCTTCCGGAAGTCGCGTGTCCTGGTCGGTGTTGACGACAAAGTCAGCTCCATCGGCGAGTGCTGCTCGCACGCCGACGTTAAGTGCACGCGCGATCCCGGCGTTCTGGTCGAGTCTGATCACACGCGTCGAACTCGACAATCGCGTCAGCAACGCATTCGCGGCAGGACCGGTTCCGTCGTCCACGATGATCACCTCGTCGACCTGACGTGCGAGGGCGCGGAGATTCGACTCGACGGATGCGTCGGGGTGATACGTAGGGACGACCGCGACGACGCGGGGTCGATGCGATGCGGTCGGCGTGTGGCCGGGTGTATCAGCGGTGCGCGTCGGTGTGGCTCGGGACGATCGCACGGGGGGCATTAGGCTAGTCTACGTCCGCCGTCGAGAGGAAGCATTCCGCGTGAGCGTCGCCCCCAACGCCCATTGGTCACAGGGAAGGTCGTGCACAGAACTCGACCCCCAGGAAGCGGCGAACGAGTCGCGTCTGGAGTTGCTCGACCGTGTGATCGGCTTGGAACAGCAGCTGAACGAACTTCAGACCGCGAACCTCCTGTCGCCGAGCGAGACGATCGCGGTCGAGCAGCGCCTCGCGAGCATGCATGCGTCGGCGGCGTGGCGCGTGGGCCGCATCGTCACCCTCCCATTGAGGGCTGCGCGCGTCGTCGCCCGTCGACTTCGGTTCCCTCGATGACCGATCAGGCGCTCCGCGACGCGGCGCCGATCACAGAGGCATGGATCGATTCCGCCGGCCACACTCTGTCCGAGATCGAGTCGATGATCGAGTCCATCGCCTCGACGGTCGAACGCGATCGTCCCTCGACCTTCCTCATCGTCGACCGGCGTTCCGAGGAGGAATCGGCGGACCTCCTGGCCGTTGCGGATCGCCACGCGGTCGGTATTCTCTCCTCCGACCCCGAGGCGCTGAATGCACGCCTTGCTAAAACCACGGCGGAATTCCTGATCGTGGTGCGTTGGGGTCGGCCCGTTCCGGATCTCATTCGAAGGCTGCTCGGCTTCTTCGACCGCTTCCCCGAGACGGACCTCGTCTACGGCGATTCGATGACGGAAACTGGACGACCGTTCCTGCGACCGGCGTTCTCGCCCATCCGACTTCGCAGCAATGACTATCTCGGCCCTGTCGTCTGCATCCGCATCGACGTCCTTCGACGCCTCGGAGGCCTTCGCGCCGAAGCACGCCGAGCACAGGTGCTCGATGTGGCGCTGCGCGCGTATCGCAACGATGCCGTCATCGCCCTGATTCCAATGCGCCTAGCCACCGAGGATCTCGCGCCGGGCGATTTCGCAGGCACCTCCGACGCGCAGCGTCGCGTCGTCGAATCCTGGCTCGCCGCAGCGGGAATCGACGCGACCGTCGAGGATATCAAGCCGTTCGTGAGGCGAGTCCGATACAAGGTCATTGGAGAGCCGCTGATCTCGGTCGTGATCCCGACCCGGGGCAGCTCGGCTCGGATCGGGAATGTCGACCGCGTGCTCGTCGTCGAGGCCGTTCGTGGCATCGTCGAACGGTCGACCTACGCGCACCTCGAGTTCGTTGTCGTGGCCGACGCGGATACACCGGTCGAGGTCGTGGACGAGCTCGAGGCGATTTGCGGGGATCACCTCAGATTGCTGGTCTGGGATGCGCCGTTCAACTTCAGTGCGAAGATGAACCGCGGCGCTGCCGCCGCCCGCGGCGAGTACCTTCTCCTGCTGAACGATGACGTCGAAATGGTCACCGATGACTCGATCGAGACCATGCTGGGGCTGGCACAGCAAGACGGCGTGGGAATCGTCGGAGCCCAGTTGTACTTTGAAGACAGCACGGTACAGCACGCGGGCCAGGTGTACACCGGTGGCGTCGCCGGTCACGCCGCATTCGGGTGGCCGGGCGGGCGCGATGATGATGTCGCATCGATGATCACGGACCACGAGGTGTCCGGTGTGACCGCGGCATGTGCGCTCATGAGACGCGACCTCTATCACGAGGTCGGCGGATTCACGCTCTCGCTGCCCGGGAACTACAACGACGTCGACTTGAATCTGAAGGTTCGTATGACCGGTCGGTCGGCGATCTTCACGCCATGGTCACGCCTGTACCACTTCGAGTCGAAGACGCGCGATCCGCGGGTGCTCGAATCGGACCTCACGACTCTGCGGGCGCGATGGGCACGCCGGATGCAACTGGAGATGTACTCGCGCATGCTGCTCTGACGGGCCGGAGCCGACGCCTGGTTCAGGGAGTGGTCAGGACGCCGTGGCGGGCTGCATCGGCGAGAGCATCTCGCCAATGCCGCATCTCCGCCAATCCCGAAGAAGCCCACGCGTCGTGGCCGAGCACGGAGAACGCTGGACGTGGTGCAGGGCGTACGAACGCAGAGCTGTCGGTCGGGGTGATCCGGGTCGGATCCAACCCGGCTTCCTCGAGGACCGCTCGGGCGAACTCGAGCCAGGTCGCACGCCCGGAATTGGTCCCGTGGTAGATCCCGGGGGGAGTGCCGGCGTCGATGAGGCGGACGATCTGGTCGGCCAGATCGGCCGTCCAGGTGGGCTGGCCGACTTGATCGTCGACGACGCTCCACGTGTGCTTCGAATCCGCGATGCGCAACATGGTCTTCGCGAAGTTCGGGCCGCCCGCACCGTAGAGCCATGCCGTTCGCACGATGGCCGTTCGTTCCGGATTCGCAGCCAGCGCCAGCCGCTCACCCGCGGCTTTCGTCCGCCCGTACGCGGAGATGGGTGCGTACTCGGAGTCCTCGCGGTACGGTTCGGTCGCCGCACCATCGAAGACGTAGTCCGTCGAGATCTGCACGAGTCGCGCACCATGCTCGGCGGCACCGAGGCCGAGATTCTTCGCGCCTTCGGCGTTCACGGCGTATGCAGCGCCCTCGTTCGCTTCCGCATCGTCGACCTTCGTGTATGCCGCAGCGTTGATGACGACGTCGTGTCCGGAAACCGCCTCGAGGACGGAGTCGAGGTCCGTCACGTCGAGGTCGGCGCGGCCGAGCGCCGTGATCTCGCGTCCCGCGAGCGATACCTGGAGGTCCTGGCCGAGCATGCCGGACGCACCGGCGATGAGATAGCGCATGACTACTGGCCCTGTGCCCGGTAGCGCGCCTCGGTGGCATCCTTCTGCGGAGCCCACCATGACTGGTTGTCGCGGTACCACGCGACGGTGTCCGCGATGCCGGCCTCGAAGTCGGAGAACCGTGGCTGCCATCCGAGCTCGGTGCGCAAACGTGTCGAGTCGATCGCGTAGCGCAGGTCGTGGCCGGGACGGTCGACGACGTGGTCATACGCGTCCGCGGGCTGGCCGAGCGCCGTGAGGATCAGCTCGACGACCTCCTTGTTATTCTTCTCCCCGTCGGCTCCGATCAGGTAGGTCTCGCCGATCTCGCCCTTCTCGAGGATCGTCAGAACGGCGGACGAGTGATCGTTAGCGTGGATCCAGTCGCGGACGTTCTCGCCCTTCCCGTAGAGCTTCGGCCGCTCGCCGCGCAGCACGTTCGTGATCTGGCGGGGGATGAACTTCTCGACATGCTGGTATGGGCCGTAGTTGTTCGAGCAGTTCGAGATCGTCGCCTTAACGCCGAAGGAACGGACCCACGCACGCACGAGCAGGTCGCTGCCGGCCTTCGTCGACGAGTACGGGCTGGAGGGGTTGTACGGGGTCAGTTCCGTGAACTTGGCCGGGTCGTCCAGTTCGAGGTCGCCGTAAACCTCGTCCGTCGAGATGTGGTGGAAGCGCATGTCGTGCTTCCGTGCCGCCTCGAGGAGCGTGTACGTGCCGATGATATTCGTCTCGAGGAACGGGCGAGGATCGTCGAGCGAGTTGTCGTTGTGGCTCTCGGCCGCGTAGTGCACCACCGCATCCTGCTCGCCGA
>NZ_WJSP02000206.1 GCF_009720255.1 Agromyces humi
TTTCCAGAATCGAAGCCACGAATGTTCTCCTGTAGTCGTCGGGCGCCACGTCCCTTGGATGGCACGTTCTCGAGTGGAACGCCCGGGCACGCCCGATGCCGCCGTGCAGACGGCCATCATAGCCATGGGACTCCTTCAACTCGAAGGGCTGGTACTGATCCAGTCCCGGCCACCGGCCGAGTTCCCCGAACGCCCCCGACGGTCTGCCGTCGGGGGCGTTCGCCGTCTCAGTCCTCGTCGGCGGGAGCCGACAGGCGCAGCTCCTCGAGGTCGATGCGCGACTGGAGCCGGCGCAGGATGACGTCATCGATGCGCCGCTCGTGCCGCAGCCCGAGCAGCGCGGCTCGCTTCGCCGGCAGGATGGCGAGATGGAGCGCGTCCTCCTCGTCGCGCGTGCTCGCATCGCGGATCGCCGCCTCCGGCCGGCCGTCCTCCCGGTGGATGAGGCGCAGCCGGTCCTCGTACGAGGTGCGCAGCCCGTCGACGATCGGCCGGCTCGTGCCCAGCTCGCCCGCGGCGACGGGCAGTGCGTCGAGGGCGGCCTGGAGCATCGCCTGTTCGCCGAGCAACTCCTCGTCGAACTCGCGCGGATCGCGGCCGAGGCCCGACCACCGCACCACGGCGGGGAGCGTGAGTCCCTGCACCACGAGCGTGAACAGGATGACCACGAACGTCACGGCGATGACGAGGTCGCGGCCGGGCAGCGGCTCCCCGCCCTCGGTCTGCTGGGGCAGGGCGAGGGCCGCGGCGAGTGACACGGCGCCGCGGAATCCCGCCCAGCTGATCGGGAACCGCTGACGGAACCCGACCCGCCGCGTGCGCTGCACCGGCCGTCGATCCACGAGCCGGATCAGGTAGGGCGTCGTCACGCCCCACAGCAGCCGTACCGCCATGACCCCGACGGCACAGGCCAGCCCGAAGAGCAGGGCGCTCGGCCAGTCGGCGCCCAGTCCGTCGAGCACGGGCTTGAGCTCCAGCCCGATGAGGACGAACAGGGCGCCGTTGAGCACGTAGCTCGTCAGTTGCCAGAAGCCGAACGTCTGGGCACGCGTGGCGGCCGTGATGATGCGTGGCCCGACCTGGCTGATGACGAGGCCGCAGACGACCACGGCGACGACCCCCGATGCCCCGATGAGCTCGGCGGGCAGGTACGCGATGAACGGGGTGAGCACGCTGAGGGTGCCGCTGAGCAGTCGGTCGCCGCGGAACAGCTTGCGCACCTGGTACGCAGCGAACCCGATCGCGAGCCCGATCCCGATGCCGACCGCGTAGGCGTACAGGAACTGCACCGAGAGGCTGCCTGCCGTGATCGACGCACCCGCCGTCGCCGCTCCCACCGCGACCGAGTAGAGCACGAGGGCGGTGCCGTCGTTCAGCAGGCTCTCCGCGCGCAGGATCGTGCCCTGTCGACGGGGGAGCCGCCGCACGACCGCGGCCACCGCCGTGGCATCCGTCGGCGACAGGATGGCGCCGAGCGCGAGGGCCATCGGCCACGGCAGCCCGAACGACGAGGCGAGCCACGCGATCGCGAACGCCGTGAGGAACACGAGCCCCACCGCGAGCAGCACGATCACCCGGAGGTTGTCGAGGATCTCGCGGAGCGAGGTGTTGAGCGACTCCCAGTAGAGCAGCGCGGGGAGGAACAGCAGCAGCACGAGCTCGGGCGGCAGTTCCACGTGGATGCCGGGCACGAAGCTCAGGGCCGCTCCGGCCAGGAGCAGGATCAGCGGTGCCGGCACGGGGATGCGCTGTGCGAGCATCCCGCCGCCGAGGATGGTGGCGCCGAGCACCACCACGAGGATCAGGCCTTCCATCTGCGCTCCTCCATCGGGTGTGACGTCCAATGTAGGGGAGCGGGCGAGCTCGTCGGGTGTCAAGCGCCTGCAGGCGCCATCCGCCCTCGATAGCCTGACGACATGGCCGACGAGCAGACGAAGACCGCACCAGGGGGCCCGTTCGCGGGCCTCATCGCGTGGGGCAGGCGGGTCACGGCCTGGGCGCTCGCGACGCGCCCGGTGCGGGCCTGGTTCATCTACCTCGAGCACCACGGCCCGATGCTCGCCGACAGCATCACGTACCGCACGCTCTTCTCCGTCTTCGCCGGGGTGTTCCTCGGCTTCGCGATCGGCGGGGTGTGGCTCTCGGGTCAGCCCGACGCGATGGACGCCATCGTTGCGACGATCGACGCCGCGATTCCCGGCCTGATCGGCGAGGACGCGCTCATCGACCCGGCCGACCTCATCCAGCCGCTCACCCTGAGCCTCACCGGCATCCTCGCCCTGGTCGGCCTCCTCGGTGCGGCCATGGGTGCGGTCGGCTCACTTCGCATCGCGTTCCGCACCCTCGCCGACCAGCCCGACGACCAGACCTTCTTCGTCTGGGTGCTGGGCCGCGACCTGCTGCTCGCCATCGGGTTCGGCGCCGCACTCACGGCCGCGGCCTTCGTGACCTTCTTCAGCACCACCGCGGTCGACACCATCCTCGGCTGGTTCGGCGCCTCGCAGACCGATGCGACCTCGGAGATCGTCACCCGCATCATCTCCACCGCGGTCATCTTCGCCATCGACACGGTGGTGATCGCGGCGATGTTCCGCATCCTGTCGGGCGTCAGGCCGAGCGCTCGGTCGCTCTGGGCGGGCGCGCTGCTCGGCGGCGTCGGCCTGACGGTGCTGCAGGTGCTGTCGAGCCTGTTCGTGGCGGGGGCGACGAACAACCCCCTGCTCGCGTCATTCGGCTCGCTCATCGCGCTGCTGTTGTGGTTCAACCTCTCGAGCCAGGTCATCCTGATCGTCGGGTCGTTCATCGTCGCCGCCGTCGACGAGGAGCACGACCGCGTGCGCGCCCGCTTCGGCGCGCCGACGCTGGCACTGCGGCGCCTGCAGCGCGCCGAACGCCGGGCGACGGATGCCGCGACCGAACTCGCCTCGGCGCGCGAGGCGGTCGATCGCGAACGGGCCGACGCCGCGGCCCAAGGCGGCTAGCTAGCGCAGTCGGTCGTCGTCCCGGTCGTCGATCTCCACGATCTCGACGATCTCGACCTCGTCGACCTCCTGCGTGTCGCCGAGGTCGTCATCGTCGTCGAGCACTTCCTCGACCTCCTCGTACTCCTCCTTGGGCAACTCCGCACTCAGTGGAAGCTCCGAGTCGGTGTACTCGCCCTCGAGCGGCTCTCCGGGTCGTCGTGCGTCGGACATGGCTCCTCCGATCGTTCGGGCCGCATCGCGTCCGCGACGGCCTGGGCCCAAGGTACGGCGGCGATGGCGCGTCCGCAGGGGATTGACGCGACACGCGACGAGGGGTAGCAGAATGGCCCCATGCCCACCGTGCTGCAGGTCGTCCGCTCCGCCGTGGCCCCGCTCACCCGGACCAGGTTGTTCCGCGCGCTCGGCCCGATCGTGCTGCCGCCGGTCGAGCGACTGCTCGCGCGCGTCACCGGGGGACGGGTGCAGCTCAGCGGGCTGCTCGTGCCCTCGCTCGTGCTGCACACGGTGGGCGCGAAGTCCGGGGCCCCTCGGGACATCTACCTGATGTACACGCCCGACGGTCGCGGTCGCGCGATCGTGGCCGGCACCACGTTCGCCCAGGAGCGGCATCCGGGATGGACCTACAACCTGCTCGCCCACCCGGACGCGGCGATCACGGTACGTGGACGGCGGATGCCGGTGCGTGCGACGCCGATCGGCGCGGCCGAGCGTGACGCCGCGTGGGCGCGCATCGAGGCGCAGTGGCCCGGGTATCGCGGCTACGAGCGCGACTCGGGCCGGGTCGTCCGGCTCTTCCGGCTGCAGCCGGTGGCGGATCCGCATCACGCGTCGATGTGAGGCCGTTCGCCGCGGCCGGCTGGGCTAGGCGGCGCCGGGCCGTTCGGCGCGACCGCCGGCGTCGACGAGCAGGCGCACTGCACGACGGATGCCGGGACTCTCGGCCATCGACCGGCGATACGCCACCCGCACCTCCCGGACCTGGCTGTGGTCGGCGAGGGGGCGGGCGACGACGCCCTCGGGCATCGGCTGGCGCCCGAGTCGCGGCACGAGCGCGATGGCGATCTCCTGGCGGGCCAGTTCGATGAGCGACGCGAAGTCGGGGTCCTCGGCGACGATCCGCGGCACCGCCCCGAGGTCGGCGAAGATCCGCAGGAGCGCCTCGTGGCAGATGGCGCCCTTCGGCGTGCTCGCCCACGCCTCGTCGACGAGGTCTGCGCGCTCGACCTCCTCGAGATGGGCGAGCGGATGACGTGCCGGCAGCACCACGTCGGCCTCGTCGCTGCAGAGGTGCTCGGTGGCCACGTGCGCGGGCGCGACGAGCGGCACCGAATTCCAGTTGTGCACGACGGCCAGGTCGGCGACGCCCGAGGCGACCATCTCCATCGCGACGAACGGGTCGACGCTCGTGACCGTGGCGAGCACGGGCTCCTCGCCGGTTCGCAGGTGGCGCAGGAGCGGTGCGACGAGTCCCCGGGTGGCGGTGGAGAAGGAGGCGATGCGCATCGGCGCCGAACGGCGGGTGCCGCTCGCGGCGAGGGCCTCGAGCCGCTCGAGGCCGGTGAGGAGCTCGCGCCCCTCGACGGCGAGGGCACGTCCGCGATCCGTGAGGAGGACCCCTCGGCCGCGGCGCTCGAGGAGAACGGCGTCGAGGTCGCGTTCGAGCTTCTTCACCTGCTGTGAGACGGCCGACGGCGTGTAGCCGAGGCGCTCCGCGGCCGCGACGACGGAGCCGTCGCGATCGACGGCGACGAGCGCCCGAAGGCCTTGCAGGTCGATCATGAAGCGATCGTACGTGATCAGCGCAAGCATTCGGAACTGGTGCTGACGTTTTCGTGCTGCGAGGCTGGCATGGTGACTCCCCGACACCTCGTCCTCGGCCTCCTCGTCGCCGTCGTCTGGGGCGTGAACTTCGTCGTCATCGACCTCGGGCTGCGCGACACGCCGCCGCTCGTGCTCGTCGCGCTCCGATTCGCCCTCGTCGCGGTGCCGCTGGTCTTCTTCGTGCCGAAGCCCGACGCCCCGTGGCGGGTGCTCGCCGGCATCGGCCTGTTCATGAGCGCCGGCCAGTTCGGCCTGCTGTTCACGGCCATGCACCTGGGGTTGCCCGCCGGCCTCGCGGCGGTCGTGCTGCAGTGCCAGATGATCTTCACGCTCGTGATCGGCGCCGTCGCCCTGCGGGAGCGGCCCACGCCGATCCAGCTCGTCGGCGCGCTCGTGGCCGTGGCCGGGCTCGGGGTCGTGGCCGCAGGACGTCTCGAAGGCGCTGCAGGTGCTGCCGCCATCCTGCCGATGCTGGTCTGCGTGGCCGCGGGGCTCAGCTGGGGGATCGGGAACGTGATCTCGCGCTCCGCGGCGGGCGCGAACGGCTTCGGCATCGTCGTGTGGTCGGCGCTCTTCGTCCCGGTGCCGGTCCTGGCCCTGAGTCTCGTGCTCGACGGCCCGGCGGTGGTCGGCGACGCGTTCGCCACGATCGGGTGGCCGACCATCGTCAGCGTCGGCTACACCGCGGGGTTCGCGTCGCTCGTCGGCTACACGATCTGGAACATGCTGCTCGGGAAGTACCCTGCCGCGCTCGTCGCGCCCTTCGCGCTCCTCGTCCCTCCGGTGGGGCTCGCCGCCGCCGCGCTGTGGCTCGGGGAGGTCCCGAACACGCTCGAACTCGTCGGCAGCGCGGTGCTCGTCGCCGGCGTGGCCGCCGGGCAGCTCCGCGGCCTGGGCGAGCGCTGGTTCAGGCGCCGTCCAGTGGCAGCGCCTACGCTCAGGGGATGAAGCGTCGACGCGAGAGCGAACCCATCTACAGCGCGGCGATCGTCGCGGGTCGTGGCCTCTTCGGCTTCTGGCGGCTCAAGCGGCAGGTCAGCGGGGTCGAGCATGTGCCCGCCTCGGGCGGAGCGGTGCTCGCGATGACCCACTTCGGCTACCTCGACTTCGCCCTCGTGGAGTGGGTGACGTGGCTGGCGAACCGCCGCCGCATCCGCTTCATGGCCAAGCAGGGCGCGTTCGACAAGCCCGTCGTCGGATGGCTCCTGAGGGGGATGCGGCACATCGCCGTCGACATGAAGGCCGGCGCGGCGGCCTACACCAAGGCCGTGGCGGCACTCCGCAGGGGCGAGCTGCTCGGGGTGTTCCCTGAGGCCGGCGTCAGTGCCTCGTTCACCGTGCGCGAGCTCAAGACCGGCGCCGTGCGGCTCGCCGCCGAGGCGGACGTGCCGATCATCCCGGTCGCCGTCTGGGGCGGCCAGCGGCTGCTCACGAAACGTCATCGCATCCGATTCCGCGAGCGCTTCGGCGTGCCCGTCGCCTTCGCGTTCGGGTCGCCCATCGCGGTCGGCACCGGCGAGGAGCCGCATGTCGCGACGGACCGGCTGCGCACGTCGCTGCAGGGGCTCGTCGACGAGCTGCAGCGCCGGTACCCCGTCGACGGCACCGGAGCCTGGTGGCAGCCCAAGCACCTCGGCGGCACGGCTCCCACGCCCGAGGAGGCTGCCGCAGCGG
>NZ_WJSP02000207.1 GCF_009720255.1 Agromyces humi
CCGCAACGATCCGCGGGCTCGCGGCATCGGGCCGTCCACCAGCCGCATTCGTGGCCGAGACGTTCTTCGGCAACGCCGGCTGCGTGCCGCTGCCCGACGGCTACCTCGCCGAGGTGTACGCGGCGGTGCGCGAGGTCGGCGGACTCGCCGTCGCCGACGAGGTGCAGGCCGGCTACGGCCGCCTCGGCCGCTGGTTCTGGGGCTTCGAGCAGCAGGGGGTCGTGCCCGACGTCGTCGCCGTCGCGAAGGCCGCGGGCAACGGCTACCCGCTCGGTGCGGTCGTCACGACGCGCGAGATCGCCGGGCGCTTCGGCGGGCAGGGCCCGTTCTTCTCGTCGACCGGGGGCAGCCCGGCGTCGAGCGTCGCGGGCCTGGCCGTGCTCGACGCGTTCCGTGACGAGGGACTGCAGCAGAACGCGGCGGTGGTGGGCGCGCACCTGAAGGGCCGGCTCGAGGAGCTCGCGACGCGGCATCCGCTCGTCGGCATGGTGCACGGCCTGGGCCTCTACCTCGGCGTCGAGTTCGTACGCGACCGTGCCACCCTCGAACCCGCGACCGAGGAGACGGCGGCGATCTGCGACCGGCTGCTCGAGCTCGGCATCGTCATGCAGCCCACCGGCGACCACCGGAACGTGCTCAAGGTGAAGCCGCCGCTCTGCCTCGACCGGGCGTCGGCCGACTTCTTCGTCGACACGCTCGACCGGGTGCTGCGCGAGAGCTGGTCGCGGGCGGATCCCTAGACTGGGCGCGTGCTTCCTGCCGTCATCGTGCTCGCGGTCGTGCCCGCGCTCGTCATCCTCGTGCTGGGGATCGTCGCGCGCGCCGTCGCCGCGCAACGGGTGACGGCGCTGGTGGTGCAGTACGCGCCCGAACGCGACACGACCGTGCTGCGCGACGCGCTGCTCGTCGACGCCGACCGGCGCGCGGCATCCGCGGCCCTCATCGACCTGGCGGTGAAGCGCAAGGTGCGGCTCATCGCCGGATCGAGGCGCGAGCCGATCGGCGTCGAGATGGCGCCGAACGTCGTGCTCACGGCCGACGAGCTCACGCTGCTCGAGGCGCTGTTCGGTCCCGAGCACACGCCCGGCCGCGTGCGACGCTTCTCCTCCGACCGACGTGCGCTCGCGGCCCGGCTGCGCACCGTCGTGCAGCACACCGAGCACGCCCTCGCCCGCGACGGGCTCATCGCGCCGCGCCGCATGACCTGGCCCGGCACGACGCTCACGATCCTCGCCTATCTCGGCATGCTCGTGGAGGCGCTGTTCATCGTCTTCGCCCTCATCGACGGCGACTGGCCGGCACTGATCGCCACCGTGGTGGCGCTCGGCGCCACGATCGCGACGATCCTCGTGACTCCGGCCTCATGGCGGCGCTACCTGCCGGCCGCGCGGCCCAAGCGCGAGCATCTCGAGGGCCTGCGCCGCTATCTCGCCCTCGCCGAGGCCGAACGCCTGCGTGTGCTGCAGTCGCCGAGCGGGGCCGAGCTGCGGCCGACGGATGCCGCGCCCGAGGAGCCCCACGACCCCCTCTCCCGCTTCCACCTGCACGAACGGCTGCTCCCCTACGCCGTGCTCTTCGGCCTCGAACGCGAGTGGATCGCGAAGCTCAAGCTCGAGCACGCCGCGCTCGATCGCACGAACCTCGACCCCCTCGCCGACGCGGTCGACGTGACCGTCGAGGTCGCCACCGCGCTCGACGCGGCGGGCTCCGTGCTCGAGCTCACGGCGGCGGTCGGCGACCTCGTCGACTCGGGCGGCGCCGTGGTCGACGGCATCGGCGGGATCTTCGAGGTCTTCAGCTCGTGAGCGACGAGACGGCGATCAGCGTCGACGTCGACGGCACGCCGATCTCCGCGGTGGCCTCGCGCCCGGCGGATGCCGCGGGGACGATCGTCGTGGCCCATGGCGCGGGTGCCGGCATGGACCATCCGTTCATGTCGGGCTTCACCAGGGCGATGCACGACGAGGGCTTCGCCACGCTGCGCTTCAACTTCCCGTATCGCGAGGCGAAGCGTCGCTTTCCCGACCGGCCGCCCGTGGCGATCGCGACCTGGCGTGCGGTCATGGATGCGGCGTCGGCCCGGGCCGCGAACGCGGGATCGCCCGATGAACCGATCTGGGCGTCGGGGAAGTCGTTCGGCGGGCGCATGGCGTCGATGGCCGTGGCCGACGGGATGCCGGCTGCGGGGCTGGTGTACCTGGGCTATCCGCTGCATCCGCCCGGCCGTCCCGAGAAGGCGCGCGACGAGCACCTGCCGGGCATCTCCGTGCCGATGCTGTTCCTGCAGGGCCGCAACGACCCGTTCGCGGTCCCCAACGCCCAGCTCGACGAGGTCGTCGCCCGCATCGGCCCATCGGCGACGCTCGAGTGGATCGACGACGCGAACCACTCGTTCGAGGTCAAGGGCGCGAGGCGGCCCGCCGCCGAGATCGCGGCCGGGCTCGCGCCGCGCGTCGCCGCGTTCCTTCGCGCGCAGGCCTGACCCGCTCGTCAAGGCCTGACGCGCTCGTCAAGGGATGAGCACGATCTTGCCGCGCACGTGCCCGGTCTCGCTCTGCCGATGCGCCTCGGCGGCTTCGGTGAGTGGATAGCGATGTGCGATCTCGAGCTCGAGCTCGCCCCGCGCAGCCAGCTCGGCGGCGAGCGGCACCGCGTCGACACGGAGGGCGTTCTCCTCGGGTGTCAGCGGCACGGGGTTGCCGCCGGACCACGCCCGGATGCCGAGCTCGGCCGCACGCCAGCCCAGCACGATCGTGCCGATGCGGCGATGGTCGGCGACGAGCTCCTTCGACACCTCGATCGCCTCATCGGTGCCTGCGGCGTCCAAGGCCACGTCGACACCTTGGGGCGCCGCGGCCCGCACCCGGTCGGTGAGCCCGGGACCGTAGGCGACGGGGATCGCACCGAGATCGCGAAGGTGGTCGTGGTTCGCCTCGCTCGCGGTGGCGATCACGGTCGCGCCGAGCCGCCGGGCCAGCTGGATCGCGGCCTGGCCGACCGCCCCCGAGCCGCCGTGCAGGAGCAGGGTGTCGCCGTCGCCCACCTCGAGCGAGGCGAGCACCTGATGGGCGGTCGACACGGGCACGGGGATGGCGGCCGCGGCCTCCCAGCCGAGCTCGGCCGGCTTCGCGGTGAGCTTCGATGTGTCGACGATCAGCTCGGTCGCGTACGCGTTCGAGATACGCGCCACGATGACCTCGTCGCCGACGGCCCAGTCATCGACGCCCTCACCGACACCGACGATGACCCCCGCGGCGTCGGATCCCAGCCGGCGCGGAGTCGTGATGGGCTTCGACGGTCGAGCGCCGGAACGCAGCTTCCAGTCGATCGGGTTCACGCCGACGGCGCGCACCTCGACGAGGACCTCGCCCGGCCCCGGCAGCTCGTACGGGATCTCACGGTATTCGAGCACCTCGGGGCCGCCCAGACGGTCGTATTCGATGGCGTGGGGCATGCGGGACCTCTCGTTCGTGCGGAGTTGGAGATGCTCCGCCCACCCTAACCGCCGACCAGCGCCCGAACGCGGCGCCCGCGGACCTCGAAGCACGCACGCAGGCGCCGGTCATACGCTGTGCGCATGCCCCAGATGAGCGGTCGTCCACGCGGATGGGTGCTGCCCGGGCTGGCGGGCCTCGCGTCCGTGCTCTTCGGCGTCGGGATCGGCGAGCTCGCGAGCGCCACGGCATCCGCCGGCCGGTCGAGCTCGATGAGCGCGATGATGGTGTGCAGCCGGTTCGCGAACTCGTGCGCCTGCGACCGGAGCGCGTCGGAGAGCGTGGTCATCGTCTCGAGCTCGCCCGTCAGCTCCTGCAGCTCGGTGTGGTCGCGCAGGGTCGTGACCGTGCCGATGCGGCCGGCGCCCCGCTCGCGCGACACGATGACGTCGCGGTCGATCACGAGCACGTGCGTCGGCGTGATCGCGATCTCGTCCACCGCGGCGTCGCTGCGGCCGAGCACCTCGGCGACGGCGGGCGGCAGGTCGAGGCGCGCGAGCGGCACGGCGGTGGTGTCCTTCGCCGGACGCCGTGGCAGGCCCAGCAGCTCGGCGGCGCGGTCGTTGTAGAGCACGACGGCGTTCGCGCGGTCCTGCAGCACGAGCCCCTCGCCGATCGAGTGCAGCACGCCCTCGTAGTACGAGAACATGCGGCTCATCTCCTCGGCGCCGCGGCCCCAGGTGACGCGTCGTAGGTAGCGGCTGAGCAGCCACGCGATCACGGCGCCGATCGCGATCATCGCCAGCGCGGCGAGCAGCACCGTCGCGATGCGGCCGCCGAGCGCGACCTGCGTGTTCGACACGGTGACGCCGGCCGCCACGAGGGCGATCACGTCGCCGTCGTCGCCGAACACCGGCACCACAGCACGCACCGAGGGGCCGAGGGTGCCCGTGTAGGTCTCGGTGAACGCGTCGCCCACGAGCGCGCGGTCGATGTTGCCGAGGAACTCCTGGCCGATCTGCGACGGGTCGGGGTGCGTGTAGCGGATGCGGTCGGGCGCCATGATCGTGATGAAGTCGATCCCGGCCTGGTCCATCACGTCGACCGCGTAGGGCTGGAGCCTCGCCGTGGGGTCAGGGGTGCCGAGCGAGGTCACGACGAAGGGATCAGCCGCGAGCGTCTCGGCGACGGCGAGGCTCTTGGCCGCGGCATCCCGTTCGACGTCGGCGCGGGCATCGGCCCAGATCCAACCGACGGCCAGCGCGGCGAGCACCCCGATCATCACGAGCTGCAGCACGAACAGCCTCGTGGCGATGCTCCAGCCGCCGATCCACGCCCTCATGCCCACCTCGCAACGCTGCTCGGGTTCAGCCTAGGCGGGCGTCTCGTCGCGTGCCGCGAACAGTATGAACACAACCGGATGCCGCGGCATCCGTCGTCGCATCCTTGCTGGACACCACCGATTCGCCGCCGAGAGCGACGACCGAAGAAGGAAGGCAGGGACGGCAATGGCGCTCCAGTCTCGCACCCCCGGCGTGAAGCCCAGGCGGAGGATCGATTCCTCGCATTACCTCTACATGGCCGTGATCTCCGCGGTCCTCGCGGGCATCGCGGTCGGCCTGCTCGCCCCCGCGTTCGCGGTCGGGCTGAAGCCCATCGGCGACGCGTTCGTGCTGCTCATCAAGATGATGATCGCCCCCATCATCTTCTGCACGATCGTGCTCGGCGTCGGATCGATCGCGAAGGCGGCCACCGTCGGCAAGGTGGGCGGGCTCGCCCTCCTGTACTTCATGGTCATGTCGACGTTCGCGCTCGGCATCGGGCTCGTCGTCGGCAACCTCATCCACCCCGGCGAGGGCCTGAACATCGCGGGCAGCACCTTCGACGCCGGGACGACCGAGGCGAAGACGACGAGCGAGTTCATCCTCGGCATCATCCCGACGTCGCTGCTCTCGTCGCTCGTCGACGGCAACATCCTGCAGGTCCTGTTCGTCGCCCTGCTCGTCGGCTTCGCCCTGCAGAAGATGGGCCCCAAGGGCACGCCGATCCTCGGTGCGATCCGGCAGATCCAGGCGCTCGTCTTCCGCATCCTCGCGATGATCATGTGGGTCGCCCCGATCGGGGCGTTCGGCGCCATCGCGGCCGTCGTCGGCAACACGGGGGTCGCGGCCATCATCGGCCTCGGCACGCTCATGGTGGCCTTCTACCTCACCTGCGCGCTGTTCATCGTGGTCGTGCTCGGGTCGCTGCTCTGGGCGGTCAGCCGCGTGAGCATCTTCCGGATGATGAAGTACCTCGGCCGCGAGTACCTGCTCATCGTCTCGACGTCGTCGAGCGAGGTCGTGCTGCCGCGTCTCATCGCGAAGATGGAGCACGCCGGCGTCTCGAAGCCGGTCGCGGGCATCACCATCCCCACGGGCTACTCGTTCAACCTCGACGGCACGGCGATCTACCTCACGATGGCGTCACTGTTCATCGCGAGCGCCATGGGCACGCCGCTCGCGCTCGGCGAGCAGATCTCGCTGCTGTTGTTCATGATGGTCGCGTCGAAGGGTGCGGCGGGAGTGACCGGTGCGGGCATGGCGACGCTCGCCGGCGGCCTGCAGGCGCACCGCCCCGACCTGGTCGACGGCGTCGGTGTCATCGTGGGCATCGATCGCTTCATGTCCGAGGCGCGGGCGCTGACCAACTTCACGGGCAACGCCGTCGCGACCCTGCTGATCGGCACGTGGACGAAGCAGCTCGACCGCGACCAGCTGCGCGGCGTGCTCGCCGGCGACCGCCCGTTCGACGAGGCCACCATGAGCGTCGACGACCACCTCTCGCCCGACGAGCGTGCCGAGGTCGAGCGGGAAGAGCGTCCGTCGACGGCCGCGATCGCCGCGATCGTGGGCGATCTCGACGAGGAGAAGGCGGGCCAGGGCCGTGGCCGCTGAGTCGACCGCCTCGACCACGGCGTCGAGGTCGACGATGCGTGCGACGCCGTCGATCCCGGTGGCCGTCTCCAGCGCTGACGCGTCGAAGGTGGTC
>NZ_WJSP02000208.1 GCF_009720255.1 Agromyces humi
GCTCGGCGACGAAGTGCATGGCATCGGCCTGGGCGAGCACGCCGGCTCCGGATGCGGCCGTGATCTCGCCGACGGAGTGGCCGGCGATCCCGCCGATGCGGTCGCGGCGCCCGTCGGCGAGGAGGCGCTCGAGCGTCAGGAGTCCGGCGGCGACGATGAGGGGCTGCGCAATGGCCGTGTCGCGGATGGTGTCGGCGTCGCTGACGGTGCCATGGGTCGCCAGGTCGACGCCGGCCGCCTCGGAGTATCCGGCGAGGCGCTCCGCCGAAGCGGCATCGGCCAGCCAGGGCGCGAGGAAACCGGGGGTCTGCGAGCCCTGTCCAGGGCAGACGACGACGATCACGCTCTCTAGTCTGTCAAGGTCGCGTGGTGCGGGTGTGTGACGATGCCACAAGCTCTCGTCGAAAGCCTTGTGCGTGGCCGACATGCGGCACCGTTCAGAGCGGTCAGTTGGGGCGACGACGAGGCTGGTGCTCGTGGTCGCTCATCGAGCCGATGATGAGGGCCGACTGCAGGATCAGCGCCTCACGCGCTCCGGTGGCGTCCCATCCGATCACGTCGGACACGCGCTTCAGGCGGTAGCGCACGGTGTTGGGATGCACGAACAGCTCGCGGGCCGTGGCCTCGAGGGAGCGGCCGTTGTCGAGGTAGCTCCACAGGGTCGTGAGGAGCTCCGTGGAGTGAGCCTGCAGGGGGCGGTAGATGCGATGGACGAGCGTCGCGCGCGCGAGCGGATCGCCGGCGAGCGCTCGCTCGGGCAGCAGGTCGTCGGCGTGCACCGGTCGTGGCGCGTGCCGCCACGACCTCGCCACGGCGAAGCCCGCGAGGGCCGCCTTGGCACTCTTCGAGGCGTCGACCAGGTTGGGCACCTCGTGGCCGAGCACGAGGTGTCCCGGCCCGAAGTGCGGCTCGAGCTGGGTGGCGATCTCCATGAAGGTGAGCGCGGCCGACGTGCCGATGGTCTCCTCCGGCTCGGATCCGAGCGGGTCGGAGCGGCCGATCACGAGCACCAGCCGGTTGCCCTGCACGCCGATGAGCACGTCGGCGTGCATGTGCCGCGCGGCGCGGCGCACGTGGTCGACGTCGAGCTGCTTCGGCGCCGTGCCCACGAGCACCGCGACCTCGCCGTGCCCGTGCCAGCCGAGTGCCGCGATGCGGCTCGGCAGCTCGTCGTCGTATTCGCCGGAGAGGATCGAGTCGACGACGAGCGCCTCGAGACGCGCGTCCCAGAGCCCGCGCGCCTCGGCCGCGCGCGCGTAGACGTCGGCCGCGGCGAACGCGATCTCACGCGAATAGAGGAGGATCGCCTCGCGGAGCGGCTCGCTGCCGTCCTTCACGCGGTCCTCGACCACCTCGACGGTCACCCGGATGAGCTGCAGCGTCTGCTGCAGGCTCACCGAGCGGAGCAGCTCACGGGGAGCGGCTCCGAAGACGTCGGCGGCGATCCAGGGCGTCGACCGCGGGTCGTCGAACCAGGAGATGAACGAGGAGATGCCCGCCTGGGCGACGAGGCCCACGGCCGACCTGCGACTCGGAGGCATGTCGCCGTACCACGGCAGCGTGTCCTCGAGGCGCTTCAGCGTCTGGGTGGCGAGCTCGCCCGCGATGGTCCGCAACCACGCGAGCGTCTCCGCCTTCGTCCTGGGCTTCGTCGCCACCTCGTCGCCTGCTAGCTCTCGCCGCCGGCCGATCCGGTGGTGCCGGCGTTCACGTCGTGGAGCCGGTACTTCGCGATGGCCTGCGCCGGGAGCGAGCGGTCGACCTCTCCGCGATCCGCGAGCAGCTCGAGCGTGCGCACCACGACCGATGGGCCGTCGATCGTGAAGAAGCGCCGCGCCGCCGGGCGGGTGTCCGAGAAGCCGAAGCCGTCGGCGCCGAGCGTGGCGTAGTCGCCGGGCACGTAGGCGCGGATCTGGTCGGGCACCGCGTGCATGTAGTCGGACACGGCGACGAACGGACCCTGCACGCCGGTCAGCTTCTGCGTCAGGTACGCCGAGCGGCGCTCGGAATCGGGGTTCAGGAAGTTGTGCTCGTCGGCGGCCAGGCCGTCGCGGCGGAGCTCGGTCCAGCTGGTGACCGACCACACGTCGGCCGACACGCCCCAGTCGTTCGCGAGCAGCTCCTGCGCCTCGATGATCCACGGCACGGCCACGCCCGAGGCGAGCAGCTGCGCCTTGGGTCCCTGCACCGGGGACTCCGAGAGGCGGTGGATGCCGCGGACGATGCCCTCGACGTCGGTGCCCTCGGGCTCGGCGGGCTGCACGATCGGCTCGTTGTACACCGTGAGGTAGTACATGACGTTGGGGTCGGGGTGGTTGCCGCCATACATCCGGTCGAGCCCGGCCCGCACGATGTGCCCGATCTCGTAGCCGTAGGCGGGGTCGTACGAGACGACCGCCGGGTTCGTCGAGGCGAGGAGCAGCGAGTGCCCGTCGGCGTGCTGGAGGCCCTCACCGGTCAGCGTGGTGCGGCCCGCGGTGGCACCGATCATGAAGCCGCGCGCCATCTGGTCGCCGGCCGCCCAGATGGCGTCACCGGTGCGCTGGAACCCGAACATCGAGTAGAAGACGTAGATCGGGATCAGCGGCTCGCCCTGCGTCGAGTACGACGTTCCGACGTTGGTGAACGCGGCGAGCGCGCCCGCCTCGTTGATGCCGACGTGCACGATCTGGCCCTGCGGGCTCTCCTTGTAGGCGAGGAGCAGTTCGCGGTCGACCGACGTGTAGTGCTGGCCGTTCGGGTTGTAGATCTTCGCGTTCGGGAAGAACGCGTCCATGCCGAACGTGCGGGCCTCGTCGGGGATGATCGGCACGATGCGGTTGCCGAAGTCCTTCGCCCGCATGAGGTCCTTCAGGAGCCGGACGAACGCCATGGTCGTGGCGATCTCCTGCGTGCCCGAGCCCTTCTTCGAGATCGCGTACGCCGAGTCGTCGGGCAGCGTGATCGCCGTGTGGTTCGTGCGGCGCTCGGGCAGGTAGCCGCCGAGCTCGCGACGGCGCTCGTGGAGGTACTGGATCGCCTCGTCCTGCTCGCCCGGGTGGTAGTACGGCGGCAGGTAGGGGTTCTCCTCGAGCTGCGCGTCGCTGATCGGGATGCGCATCGCGTCGCGGAAGGTCTTGAGGTTGTCGAGCGTCATCTTCTTCATCTGGTGGGTCGCGTTGCGGCCCTCGAAGCTCGGACCAAGGCCGTAGCCCTTGATGGTCTTGGCGAGGATGACGGTGGGCTGGCCCTTGTGCTCGGTCGCGGCCTTGAACGCGGCGTACACCTTGCGGTAGTCGTGGCCGCCGCGCTTGAGGTTCCAGATCTGCTCGTCGGAGAGGTCCTTCACCAGCTCGAGGGCACGCGGGTCGCGGCCGAAGAAGTTCTCGCGCACATACGCGCCGGACTCGGCCTTGTACGTCTGGTAGTCGCCGTCGGGCGTGACGTTCATCAGGTTGCGCAGCGCCCCGTCGTGGTCGCGCGCGAGCAGGTCGTCCCACTCGCGGCCCCAGACGACCTTGATGACGTTCCAGCCGGCGCCGCGGAAGAAGCTCTCAAGCTCCTGGATGATCTTGCCGTTGCCGCGCACCGGGCCGTCGAGGCGCTGGAGGTTGCAGTTGATGACGAAGGTCAGGTTGTCGAGGCCCTCGTTCGCGGCGACCTGCAGCTGGCCGCGGCTCTCGACCTCGTCCATCTCGCCGTCGCCGAGGAACGCCCACACGTGCTGGTCGGAGGCGTCCTTGATGCCGCGGTTGGTGAGGTACTTGTTGAGCTGCGCCTGGTAGATCGCGTTGATGGGTCCGAGGCCCATGGACACGGTCGGGAACTGCCAGAAGTCGGGCATGAGGCGCGGGTGCGGGTACGACGAGAGGCCGTTGGGCGCGTGCGACTTCTCCTGGCGGAACCCGTCGAGCTGGTCGGCGCTGAGCCGGCCCTCGAGGAAGGCGCGCGCATAGGTGCCGGGGGAGGCGTGCCCCTGGATGAAGATCTGGTCGCCGCCGCCGGGGTGGTCCTGACCACGGAAGAAGTGGTTGAAGCCGACCTCGTAGAGCGCGGCGGATGACGCGTAGGTCGAGATGTGGCCGCCGACCGCGATGCCGGGGCGCTGCGCACGGTGCACGAGCATGGCCGCGTTCCAGCGGATCCACGCGCGGTAGCGGCGCTCGACGTCCTCGTCACCAGGGAACTCGGGCTCGTTCTCAGGCGCGATCGTGTTGAGGTAGTCGGTCGTGGGGACCATCGGCACGCCGAGGTGCAGCTCCTTCGAGCGCTTCAGCAGGCTGAGCATGATCTCGCGCGCCCGCTGGTGCCCCTTCTCCGCGACGAGTGCGTCGAGGGATTCGGCCCATTCGAAGGTCTCCTCGGGATCGGAGTCCATCGCCTCGACCGAGTAGGGGTCCTGGTCGTTGACAGTCACACTCGACCTCTCTCTTCAGCAGATCATGCCTGCGGTGTGGGGGCGTGCGCACGACGGAGGGACCGGATCACGGTCGCGTGGCACCACGCCATCCTAGTGATTCTATGCCCCGTGCGTCGGGGCTAGGCTGGGCGCCGTCGAAGCCGCACGAACCCCGGGAGCCAGACGACGATGATCCTCCAGCCCGGCACGGTCGCCCCCGACTTCTCGCTCCGCAACCAGTTCGGGCAAGCGGTGTCCCTCTCGACGTTCCGGGGCGTCACTCCCGTGACGCTCGTCTTCTTCCCGCTCGCCTTCTCACGGACGTGCCAGGGCGAACTCTGCGAGCTGCGCGATCATCCCGAGCTGTTCCGCGCCACAGGCACGGAGCTGCTCGGCATCTCGGTCGACTCGAAGCACGCACTCCGCGCGTGGGGCGAGGAGCAATCGTTCGACTTCCCGCTCCTCTCCGACTTCTGGCCGCACGGCGAGGTGGCGCGGTCGTACGGCGCGTTCCTCGACGAACCCGGCTACGCCGCCCGAGCCACGTTCATGATCGGCGTCGACGGCGTGATCCGGGCGAGCTTCGCCACCGGCCCGGGGGAGCCGAGATCGCTCGAGCAGTACCGCGCCGCGCTCGAGGCGTGAGCCGACGAAGCGGATGCCGCGGCATCCGCTCACTTTCCGGTGTCGAGGATCCCGACCGAGCGGGCGATGACGAGCGCGAGGATGACGAAGCCGCCGAAGGCCTGCAGCCCCATGAGCAGCTTGACGCGTTGGGAGAGCGGCATGGCGTCGCTGGCACTGAACGCCATGGAGTTCGACAGCGACGTGTAGAAGTAGTCGACGAACCTCGGCGTCCAGTCCAGCACGGCGGCGGATCCCGCCGCCACCTCGGCGATCGCGTCGTGGTCCTCGTCCTGCGAGAAGCGGAAGTCGGCGGCGGGCAGCTCGGTGCGCGCCCACGTCGTGCGCACGACGGGTCCGCCGCGGTCGATCTCCCAGTACAGCAGCGCGAACCCGATCACGTTCGCGACCCAGACCTGGAGCGCCGCGAGGAGCAGGCCGGGCGCGTCGTGCCTGCCGCTGATGAGCTTGAAGACGAGCAGCACCAGCGCCACCTGGTTGGCGAGCACCAGGAGCAGCGCCAGGGATACCGACAGCGTCCGCGTCCAGCCGGTCTCGCGCGTCAGGCGATGCGGGTTCACGATGATCAGCGGCACGAGGAGCGCGAGGCCCGCGCCGACCACCACGAAGCGCAGCGGCCCGATGAGCTCGTTCGGGAGGAAGGCGTACAGCCCGAGGGCGGCCAGCAGCGCTCCGACCGCCGGCCACCGATGCTCCGGCGGTGCCGTGCGGCTCGGATGCTGCGTGCCGGGCTCCATGGGCGTGAGTCTAGGGACGCTCCGCTACCATGGGCATGCGCCGCGCGGCGTGTGCCGGCAGGCCGTCGCGCGTGCGGGCCTTTAGCTCAGTTGGTAGAGCGCCACGTTTACACCGTGGATGTCGTCGGTTCGAGCCCGGCAGGGCCCACCGCCGCCTCGCCGCCGGGCTTCCCAGCGGGGGCTAGGCTGGGGCGCGTGCCAGCCGTTCTCGCCGAGGTCCTGACGACGATCGATCGACTCTGGCCACTCGACGGCGCCGAGTCGTGGGATGCAGCGGGGCTCGTCACGGGCGATCCCGACGCACCGGTCGAGCGCATCCTCCTCGCCGTCGACGCCGTCGCCGCCACCATCGACGAGGCGATCGACGTCGAGGCCGACCTCCTCATCGCCCACCACCCGCTGCTCCTGCGCGGGGTCACGAGCATCGCCGAGGACCGCTACAAGGGCGCCCTCCTCGCACGCCTCATCCGTGGGGACTGCGCACTGGTCGCCGCCCACACGAACGCCGATGTCGTCGAGCAGGGCACGTCTGCCGTGCTCGCGGCACGACTCGGGCTCGTGGACGTGCGCCCCATCGTGCCGGGCGCCGATCCGTCGCTCGGACTCGGCCGTATCGGACGGCTCCCCGAGCCGACCACGCTCGGCCGGCTCGCCAGGCGCGTGGCCGAGCTGTTGCCGCCGACGGCCACCGGCGTTCGCG
>NZ_WJSP02000209.1 GCF_009720255.1 Agromyces humi
CCGATCTCGAACCGGAGCGAATCCAGGAACTCTCCGGGGTCGGCTGTCTCGGCCTGCCAGTCCGAGATGTGCGCGAGCCAGGCCATGTCGGTGTCGTTGGCGTTCTGGGCGTCGGTGGTGCGCCCCGAGTTCATCCGCTCCTTGTACTTCCAGTGCGCTGCGACACCGTACTCGGCGCGCTGGTGCATGTCGTGCGTGCGGATCTGGATCTCGACCGCGCGACCCTTTGGACCGATGACCGTCGTGTGCAGCGACTGGTAGAGGTTGAACTTCGGGGTCGCGATGTAGTCCTTGAACCGCCCGGGCAGTGGAGTCCATCGCGCGTGGATGGATCCGAGCACGGCGTAGCAGTCGCGCACGGAGTTCACGAGCACCCGGATGCCGACGAGGTCGTAGATCTCGTCGAAGTCGCGTCCGCGCACGATCATCTTCTGGTAGATCGAGTAGTACTGCTTCGGCCGACCCATGACCTTGCCGCGGATCTTCGAGGCCTTCAGGTCTTCGCCCACGAGGTCGATGACGTTCTGCACGAACTCCTCGCGTTGCGGCGTGCGCTGGCGAACGAGGCTCTCGATCTCGGCGTAGAGCTTCGGGTACAGCACGGCGAACGACAGGTCTTCGAGTTCCCACTTGATCGCCTGGATGCCGAGCCGATGCGCCAGCGGCGCGTAGATCTCGAGCGTCTCAGTGGCCTTGCGCGACGCCGACTCGGCGGGCACGAAACCCCAGGTGCGGGCGTTGTGGAGCCGGTCGGCCAGCTTGATGATGAGGACCCTGATGTCCTTCGACATCGCGACGATCATCTTGCGGACGGTCTCGGCCTGGGTCGAGTCGCCGTACTTGACCTTGTCGAGCTTGGTGACGCCGTCGACGAGCATCGCGATCTCGTCACCGAAGTCGGCGCGCACCTGGTCGAGCGTGTACGCGGTGTCTTCCACCGTGTCATGCAGCAGCGCCGCGGCGACCGTCTTCGAGCCGATGCCGAGGTCGGCGAGGATCTGCGCGACCGCGATGGGATGCGTGATGTAGGGCTCGCCGCTCTTGCGCTTCTGCCCCTCGTGGGCGCGCTCAGCGACCGTGTACGCGCGCTCGATCAGTCCGAGATCGGCCTTCGGATGGTGCATCCGCACCGTGCGCATGAGCGTCTCGACGGCACCTGACGGCTGCGCCTTCGAGAAGATCCGGGGAACCAGGCGGCGCAGCGAAGCGGTCGAGTTGACTCCCGCCTCGGTCATGCGCGCACCTCCAGAACTCAATTATCGTCGCTCGGAGAGGTCTTCCGTGCCGCTCTCGCCCCAGGCGAACATCACGCGGTGGGGAGCGCCTCGGCGTCGCGCACGACGGCCGCCGCGCGGTCGCGCTCCTTCAGCACCTTCTGGTCGTGACGGCGGATCGCCGGCTCACCCTCGCGGAGCTGCGAATACAGCGGCGCGGCGATGAACACCGTCGACCAGGTGCCGACCAGGATGCCGATGAGCAGTGCGAGCGAGATGTCGCGCAGGGTGTCCGCGCCGAGCACGCCGGCACCGATGAAGAGGATCGCCGCGACCGGCAGGGCCGCCACCACGCTCGTGTTGATGGAGCGCACCAGGGTCTGGTTCACGGCGAGGTTCACCGACTCGGCGAACGTGCGCCGCGACTCCTGTCCGTCCTCGGTCGTGTTCTCGCGGATCTTGTCGAACACCACGACGGTGTCGTACAACGAGTAACTCAGGATCGTCAGGATGCCGATGGTGGCTGCAGGGCTGATCTCGAAGCCGACCGCCGCATAGAGTCCGACGGTCACGATCAGGTCGCCGATCAGGGCGAGGATGGCGGCGAGGGACATCTTCCAGGTGCGGAAGTACAGCGCCATGATGATGCCGGCCAGCAGCAGGAACGCGGCGAGGCCGACGAGGGCCTGCCTCGTGACATCCGCACCCCAGCTCGGCCCGATGAACGACGACGTCACCTCGGACACGGGCACGTCGTAGGCCTCGGCGAGGGCGTTCGCCACGGCGAGCGAGTCCTCCTGCTCGAGCTGGTCGGTCTGCACCCGCACGCCCGTGCCGCCGACGATCGTGACGTGCGTATCGGCGTCGGGGACGACGGATGCCACGGCGTCGACGGCGGGCTGGGCCTCGGCGTTCTCGATGCCGGCGATCTGGAACTGCGATCCGCCGCGGAACTCGATGCTGAAGTTGACGCCCCTGAGCACCGGGATGAGCACCGTGAGGATGATCAGCACGCCGGCGATCGCGTACCACTTGTTGCGGCCGCCGACGAAGTTGAACGAGCGCTTGCCCGTGTAGAGGTCGTTGCCGAATGTGGTGAGCCGGTTGGCCATCAGGACTCCTTGCCTTCGCTCGAGCCGCTGCCGACGCCTGCGGTGGCCTTGCGTTCTGCGATGGTCTGGCGCTTCTGCGCCTCTCGTGCGCTCGAGGCGACCTTGCCCGCGGGCACGGCGACCGGCTTGCGGAACTCGGCGCGGCCGCGGTACACGGCCCCGAGGGCGTTCGGGTCGAGACCCGACCACGGGTTGCCGCTCGAGAAGAACCGCGTCTGCGCGAGCAGCTGCAGCATCGGGTGGGTGAACAGGATCACGACGACGACGTCGATGATCGTGGTGAGGCCGAGCGTGT
The DNA here is from genome assembly GCF_009720255.1 of Agromyces humi. Lineage (GTDB taxonomy): Bacteria > Actinomycetota > Actinomycetes > Actinomycetales > Microbacteriaceae > Agromyces > Agromyces humi. Next base: position 2,622 of record NZ_WJSP02000209.1, read on the forward strand.
ACGCGAAGCCCTTGACGCTGCCGACGGCGAGGACGAACAGCACCACGGCCGCGAGCAGGTTGACGCCCTTCGACGCGAGGATCGTGCGGAAGGCCCGCTTCCATCCCGCCTCCACGGCGCCCACCAGTGGACGGCCGTCGCGCAACTCGTCGCGGACGCGTTCGAAGTACACGATGAACGAGTCCGCTGTGAAGCCGATCGCGACGATCAACCCCGCGATGCCCGCGAGCGAGAGGCGGTACCCCTCACGCCACGACAGGATCGTGATCGTCAGGTACGTGATCAACGCGGCGATCACGAGCGACGCGATGGTCACCGACCCGAGCGCCCGGTACTGGAAGAGCGTGTAGATGACGACCAGGATGAGGCCGATCAGGCCCGCGATGAGGCCCGACTGCAGCTGCGACGTGCCGAGCGTGGCGGAGATCGTGTCCGAGGACTGCACCGTGAAGCTGAGCGGCAGGGCGCCGAACTTCAGCTGGTCCGCGAGCGACTTCGACGACTCCTGCGTGAAGCTGCCGGTGATCTGGGGTCGACCGTCGGTGATCGCGCCGTTCATCTGGGGCGCGGTGAGCACCGCGCCGTCGAGGACGAAGGCGAACTGGTCGCGGGGCGTCTGGCCCTGCAGACCGAAGAGCCGCGTGCTGACCGTGGCGAAGTCCTTGGTGCCCTGGTCGTCGAACTGGATGTTGACGGCCCACTGACCGGTGCTCGCACCCGTCGAGGTCTGCACCATGCCGTTGCTGGCGTCGACGATGTTCTCGCCGCTGGCCTCCACCGGACCCAGCAGGTACTTCGCCGTGCGCGAGACGTCGCAGGTGACGAGCGGCTCGTCCGCCGGCGCGACGTTGGCGTCGGCGTCGTCGAGCGTCGAGCAGTCGAAGTTGTCGAACTCGTCCTGCAGTGCCGGGGTGACCCACGCCGGGTCGCTGCCGTCGGTCGGCACCGCGGTCGGCGTCGACTCGAGCTCTTCGGCGGGCTCGGTCGGCTCGGCGCTGGGGCTCGGGTCGATGGACTGGTTCGTGGCCGCATCGGCGAGCAGCACGGCGCGGAGCTCGAGCTTGGCCGACGACTCGATGCGGGACCGCGTCTGGTCGTCGAGCTCGCCGGGGATGCGCACGACGACGTTCGATCCCTCGGTGTTGATCTCCGCCTCGGCGACACCGGAAGCGTCGACGCGCTGGCGGATGATCGAGACCGCCTGGTCGAGCTGCTCCTGCGAGACGGATGCGCCCGACTCGACCTTGGGCTCGAGGATGATCTGCGTGCCGCCCTCGAGGTCGAGCGCGAGCTTGGGGGTCCAGGACCCGCCGCCCCACATCACGCCGGCCGCGTTGATCGCGAAGAGTCCGACGATGATCACGCCGAGCCAGGTGAGCGATCTCCAGGCCTTGCGAACGGGGGTCGGCCGGGATGACCGCTTGGATGGTGCAGCCACAGGTTCTGCTTTCTCTGCAAGAGCCCGCGCGACAGCGCGCGGACCGAGCTTGGTTCGGGAGTCTTAGTCGTCCGACTTCTTGGTGTCGGGCGTCTCGTCGGTGGTCGCGTCGTCGACGCGCTCACCGAACTCCGGCGCGCCCTCGAGGGGGGACCCGCCGACCTCGGTGACGGGGGCGACCGCAGCCGGCTCGACCACGCGGGCGATCGTCTGGCGGTGGACGGTGAGCACGGTGCCGGGCGAGGTCTCGAGGAGGACCTGGTTCTCGTCGTCGTCGATCGAGAGGATGGTGCCGTAGACGCCGAAGTTGGTCATCACCTTCGCGCCCGCCGTGACCTTCGACTGCAGCTCCCGCGCATCGGCCTGCCGCTTGCGCGAGTTGCGGAACATGAAGAAGATCAGCACCGCCAGGACGGCGAGCATGATGATAGTGAACGGATCGAACGTCATGAGGGGAGGGAACCTTCCGGTGTGCGGCGGGCCGCACGGAGTCGACGGCGTTGAGGACCAAGCCTCAAAGGATTATAGGTCATCGATCGGGAGGGTGGCTGCGCCCTCGGGAGCGCCCTGGGCCAGACCGAAGTGGCGCCACGCCGAGGGCGTCGCCACCCGCCCGCGCGGCGTGCGGGTGATGAGCCCGATGCGCACCAGGAACGGCTCCACCACGGCCTCGATCGTCTCTGACTCCTCGCCCACCGAGACGGCGAGCGTGTTGAGCCCCACGGGGCCTCCGCCGAACCTCGTGAGGATGATCATCATGACGGCGCGATCGAGCCGATCGAGGCCGAGTGCGTCGACGTCGTAGAGGTCGAGCGCGGCCCGGACCGCCGTGACATCAGCGTCGCCGCCGTGCACGAGCGCGAAGTCGCGGACGCGGCGCAGCAGGCGGTTGGCGATGCGGGGGGTGCCTCGGCAGCGACCCGCGATCTCCGCGATCGCCTCGCGGTCGATCGCGAGCCCGAGCAGCGTTGCGGCGCGCGCGAGCACCTGCTCGAGCTCGGCCTCATCGTAGAACTCCAGGTGCGCCGTGAACCCGAACCGGTCGCGCAGCGGATTGGGCAGGAGGCCCGCCCGGGTGGTCGCGCCGACGAGCGTGAACGGCGCGAGGTCGAGTGGGACCGACGTGGCGCCCGCACCCTTGCCGACCATGATGTCGATGCGGAAGTCCTCCATCGCGAGGTACAGCATCTCCTCGGCGGAACGCGCCATGCGGTGGATCTCGTCGATGAAGAGCACCTCGCCCGGTACCAGCGAGCTCAGGATGGCCGCGAGATCGCCGGCGTGCTGGATGGCCGGGCCGCTGGACATGCGCAACGGTCGCCCACCCTCATGGGCCACGATCATGGCGAGGGTGGTCTTGCCGAGCCCTGGAGGCCCTGCGAGCAGGATGTGGTCGGGCGTGCGCTGCTGCAGGGTGGCCGCGGTCAGCAACAGCTGAAGCTGCCCCCGCACGCGCGTCTGACCCACGAACTCGGCGAGGCTGCGCGGCCGGAGCGCACCCTCGAACGCGAGTTCGGCCTCGGAGGCGAGCACCGGGTCGGTCAGGTCGACCTCGACGCCGAGGTCGCCGTCGTCGAGGCCGCTCGCCGTCATCGCGCCCGCCCCGCATGCTGGGCGGGACCGAGTCGCGCGAGGGTGAGGCGGAGCACGGATGGGACCGAACCCGCCTCGGTCTCGGACGCCACGGCCATCGTCTCGTCGACGGCCTCGGCGGCGACCCGCTCGGACCAGCCGAGCCCGGTGAGCGCAGCGAGCACGCTCTCGGCGACCCCACCGGTGACGACGGGGGCAGCGGTCGGCCCCGAGGGCCGCGCCACCAGCTTGCCGGCGAGCGAGAGGGTGATGAGCTTCGCGGTCTTGGGCCCGATGCCGCTGACCTTGCGGAACACGGCATCGTCGTCGCCCTGCACCGCCGCGGCCACCTGGTCGGGCGACAGGGCGGAGAGCACGCCGAGGGCCGACTTCGGGCCGACGCCGGTGACCCCGAGGAGCAGCTCGAACACGTCGAGCTCATCACGGGAGGCGAACCCGAAGAGGGTCAGTGCATCCTCCCGTACGACGAGGCTCGTATGCACCGAGGCCTCGTGCCCCTCGCGGCACGCCAACGCGAATGCGGGGGTGGTGTTGACGTGGAACCCGACGCCGCCGACCTCGATCACGACCGAACTGCCGGCCGCCGTCAGGACGCGGCCGCGGAGAGAGGAGATCACTCCTTCACCCTACGGGCCGCCCCCGACACGGCGGCCGAACGCTCGGCGGCGATCCACGCCCGCTGGGCCGGGGTGAGCGTGGTGCCAGGAGCCGGCGGCGAAGCGGCGTCGAGCACGGCCGCGCCCGCCACTCCCCCCGTGC
>NZ_WJSP02000021.1 GCF_009720255.1 Agromyces humi
ACCTCACGCGGCTCCTCGAGACGCGGGCCGCGACGCGCACCACCGAGACGGCGCGAGCGGATGCCGCGGGCCGGCCGCTCTCGCCACGGGTGCCGCTCGTCCGCCGGATCGTGGCGAGCGCGTCATCCGCCTACCTCATCGACCTCGACGACGAGGAGTTCATCGACCGGCTCGCGCTGCACGTCGACAACCTGGTGGCGCGCGCGACGGACGCGAGCTTCTCGCGCAACCCGCTCACCGCCTCGATCAAGGCCGCGTATCCGCTCATCTACGAGCTCGCGGTGTACATCGCCGGCGAGCTGGCCCGCACCGAGGGCATCGGCGTGACCGACGACGAGATCGCGTACATCGCCATGCACGTCGGCGCGCACCTCGACCAGCGGCGTTCTCGCGGGGGCACCGTTCGCCTGGCGGTCGCTGCGCCCGCCTACCACGACGTGCACCGGGCGCTCGAGGCCCGGATCCGATCGGCGGTCGACGATGACGTGGAGGTCGTCGCCGACGGCGACCGAGTCGGCGAGGGAGCCGAGTCGGCCGACGTGCTCGTGGCGGTGCTGGAGCCGTCCGCCCCCACGGAGCACGTGGTGCTGGTCTCGCCGTTCCCGAGCGAGGCCGACCTCGAACGCGTGCGGGCGGAGGTGTCGCGCGTGCGGCGGGCACGACGCCGGGCACGGCTCGCGGCCAGTCTGTCGGGCTACATCGCACCCGAGCTGTTCGTGCGCGGACTCCGCGGGCTGGACCGGGACGGTGCCATCAGGATGCTCGGCGACCGGATGATCGGCGCCGGGGTCATCGACCACGCCTACGTCGAGGGCGCCCTCGCACGGGAGCGACTGTCGTCGACGGCGTTCACCGAGCACCTCGCCGTTCCGCATGCGATGACGATGTCGGCCCGGCGCACCGCGATCGCCATCGCCGCCGACGACGTGCCGATCGACTGGGGTGGCGTGAACGTCAACGTGGTCGCCCTGATCGCGTTCTCGGAGAGCGGACGCGCCGAGTTCCAAGAGGTGTTCGACCAGTTCGTCGAGGCGTTCTCGGAGCGCGAGAACGTGCAGCGGCTGATCCGCGGTGCGACGGACTACCCCGGACTCCTCGTCGAGCTCGCGCGGCTCATGGAACCGCACGGCGGCTGACCGCGCCACCGCGCCGGAGTGCCGGCTTCGCTAGGCGAACGGGACCGGGACCACGCCGAACGGCGCGAGCCCTGCCGCTCCGCCGTCCTCGGCGGTGAGCACCCAGATGCCGTCCTCGTGCACGGCGACCGAGTGCTCCCAGTGCGCGGAGTCGGCGCCGTCGGCGGTGGTGACCGTCCACTCGTCGTCGCGGACGAAGGTCTCGAGGTCTCCGGCGACCACCATCGGCTCGATCGCGACGACCAGGCCGGGCTTCACGGAAGGACCCTTTCGGTCGACGCGGTAGTTGAAGACCGGTGGCTCCTCGTGCATGGTGCGGCCGATGCCGTGGCCGACGTAGTCGGTGAGGATGCCGTAGTCGCCCGCGCCGTGGATGTGCTCCTCGATGGCGGCGCCCACCTCGTTGAGGTGCCGGGCGTGCGCGACCGCCGCGATGCCGCACCAGAGCGCCGACTCGGTCACCGAGGAGAGCAGTTCACGCGCGGCCACCACGTCGGGCCGCGACGGATCGGGCAGCACCACGGTGAACGCGGCGTCGCCGTTCCAGCCGTCGACCTCGGCGCCCCCGTCGACGGAGACGATGTCGCCGGGCCGGAACGCGCGGTCTCCGGGGATGCCGTGCACGACGTCGTCGTCCACCGAGACGCACAGCGTGTGCCGATAGCCGGGGACCAGCTGGAAGTTCGGCACGCCGCCGAGCCCGCGGATCACCCGCTCGGCTGCGGCGTCGAGCTCCAGGGGCGTCACGCCCGGCGCGAGCAGGCGCCGTGCCTCGTCGAGCGCGGCCGCGGTGGCCGCGCCGGCTGCCAGCATCGAGCGGAGCTCAGCCGGGGACTTGTAGATCGAGCGACGGAACACGCCGGCTCAGGCGGCCGCGCCGTTGCCGCCGTTGCCCGTGACGTTGAGGCCGCGGTCGGCGAGCGCGTCGAAGATGCGCTCGGTGACCTCGTCGAGGCTGCCGACGCCGTCGACCTGCACGACGAGTCCCTTGCCGCGGTACTCGTCGAGGATCGGGGCGGTCTCACGCTCGTAGATCGCGAGGCGGTTGGCGATCACCTGTTCGGTGTCGTCGGTGCGGCCCTGGTCGATCGCCCGCTGCCGCAGCCGCGAGATGCTCTCGTCGCGCGGCACGCTGAGCTCGATGACCGCGTCGAGCGCCTCACCGCGACCGGCGAGGAACTCCTCGAGGTCGGCGACCTGCGCCCGGTTGCGGGGGAACCCGTCGAGGAGGAAGCCGCGCGCGGCATCGGGCTGCGCGAGCCGGTCGCGCACGAGCTCGCAGGTGAGCTCGTCGGGAACCAGGTCGCCGGCTTCGACGATCGCCTGCACGCGCGAGCCGAGCTCGGTGCCGCCGGAGATGTTCTCGCGGAAGACATCGCCCGTCGAGATCGCGGGAACACCGAAGGCCTCGGCGACGAGGACGCCCTGGGTGCCCTTGCCCGAGCCCTGCGGGCCGACGATCAGGAACCGCGCCGAGCCGGTGGCCGACGCCGTCATCGGAGGAGCCCCTCGTAGTGCCGCTGCTGGAGCTGGGCGTCGATCTGCTTCACCGTCTCGAGGCCCACGCCGACGATGATCAGGATCGAGGCGCCGCCGAACGGGAAGTTCGAGTTGGCACCCACGAGGCTGAACGCGATGAGCGGCAGCAGCGCGATCGCGCCGAGGTAGAACGAGCCGGGGAGCGTGATGCGGGTGAGCACGTAGTCGAGGTACTCGGCCGTGGGGCGCCCGGCGCGGATGCCGGGGATGAAGCCGCCGTACTTCTTCATGTTCTCGGAGACCTCGTCGGGGTTGAACGTGATCGCCACGTAGAAGTACGTGAACCCGACGATGAGCAGGAAGTAGAGGAGCATGTAGAGCGGGTGGTCGCCCTTGGTGAGGTAGTTCGTGATCCACACGACCCAGGGCTGCGGCTCGTCGCCGGCGGCCGGCTGGTTGAACTGCGCGATGAGCGCGGGCAGGTACAGCAGCGACGAGGCGAAGATGACGGGCACGACGCCGGCCATGTTGACCTTGATCGGGATGTAGGTGTTGTTGCCGCCGTAGGTGCGCCGGCCGACCATCCGCTTCGCGTACTGCACCGGGATGCGCCGTTGCGACTGCTCGACGAACACGACGCCGACGACCACCGCCAGGCCGACCAGGAGGACGATCGCGAAGACGTCCCAGCCGCGGGCGATGCCGATGGCCCAGAGCGAGCCGGGGAACTGCGCCGCGATGGACGTGAAGATGAGCAGCGACATGCCGTTGCCGATGCCGCGCTCGGTGATGAGCTCACCCATCCACATGATGAGGCCGGTGCCGGCGGTCATGGTGATGACCATGAGCAGCATGGCGTACCAGGCGTCGTTCGTGATGAGCTGCGAGCACTCGGGAGCGCCGGTCGGGAACAGCGCGCCCGAGCGCGCCACCGTGATGAGCGTCGTCGACTGGAGCACGCCGAGGGCGATGGTCAGGTAGCGGGTGTACTGCGTGAGCTTGCCCTGGCCCGCCTGGCCCTCCTTGTAGAGGGTCTCGAAGTGGGGGATGACCACGCGCAGCAGCTGCACGATGATCGACGCCGTGATGTACGGCATGATGCCGAGCGCGAAGATCGACAGCTGCAGCAGTGCGCCGCCCGAGAAGAGGTTGACGAGGTCGTACAGACCGGATGCCCCTTGGCTCGCCGCGAGACACGCCTGCACGTTGCTGAAGTCCACGAACGGCGCCGGGATGAAGGAGCCGAGCCGGAACAGGGCGACGATGCCCAGCGTGAACCCGAGCTTGCGGCGAAGATCCGGCGTGCGGAAGATCCGCCCGATGGCGTTGAACACTCGTCCTCCTGTGGCTCCGTCTTGGAGCTGATGTCATGCCGCCCGGACTCAGTCCGTATGCGGCTCGAGCCTGTCGAGACCCCCGTGAATCATACGCGAGGTCCCGACAGGCTCGAACAATCGGTGATGCTGCGGCCTACTTGACCGAGCCGCCTGCGGCGACGATCTTCTGCTCGGCGGAGCCGGAGACCTTGTCGACCGCCACGTTGAGCTTCACCTGGATGTCGCCGTTGCCGAGCACCTTGACGCGCTCGTTCTTGCGGACGGCACCCTTCTCGACGAGATCGGCGACGGTGACGTCGCCGCCCTTCGGGTAGAGCTCGGCGAGCTTCTCCAGGTTGACCACCTGGTACTCGACGCGGAACGGGTTCTTGAAGCCGCGCAGCTTCGGCGCACGCATGTGGTACGGAAGCTGGCCACCCTCGAACCCGGGGCGGATGTTGTTGCGGGCCTTGGAGCCCTTGGTGCCGCGACCGGCGGTCTTGCCCTTCGAACCCTCACCGCGTCCGACGCGGGTCTTGTCCTTCTTGGCGCCGGGCGCCGGGCGAAGGTGGTGCACCTTCAGCACGGGCTCGCGCTTCGCGTCGACGGCGTCCTTGTCGGCTGCCTTCTTCGCCGGGGCCTTCTTCGCGGGGGCCTTCTCGGCCTTCGCGTCGTCGGACTTCGCGGCGGCGGCCTTGGCCGGCGCCTTCTTCGCGGGAGCCTTCTCCGACTTCTCGGCGGCGGGCTTCGCGGCGGCCTTCTTCGCCGGAGCCTTCTTGGGCTCGGCGACCTCGGTCGTCTTCTCGTTGTCTGCCATTAGTCGATCTCCTCAACCTTCACGAGGTGCGCGACGGTGTTCACGTAGCCGCGGTTCTGCGGGGTGTCCTCGCGAACGACCGACTGGCCGATGCGCTTGAGCCCGAGGCTGCGGAGCGTGTCCCGCTGGTACTGCTTCTCGCTCACCTTGGACTTGATCTGGGTCACCTTGAGCTGCTTGGCCATCAGGCACCTGCCTTCGCTGCTGCGGCGGCCTCGGCCGCCTGGGCCTCGGCACGCAGCAGACGGGCGGGGGCGACCTCGTCGTAGTCGAGACCACGACGGGCGGCCACTGCGCGCGGCTCTTCGAGCTGCTGCAGCGCCTCGACCGTGGCGTGCACGATGTTGATGGTGTTCGACGAGCCGAGCGACTTGCTCAGGACGTCGTGGATGCCGGCGCACTCGAGCACGGCGCGCACCGGACCACCGGCGATGACACCGGTACCGGGCGACGCGGGGCGCAGCAGGACGACACCGGCAGCGGCCTCACCCTGCACGGGGTGCGGGATGGTCGCGCCGACGCGGGGGACGCGGAAGAAGTTCTTCTTCGCCTCCTCGACGCCCTTCGAGATCGCGGTCGGCACCTCGCGGGCCTTGCCGTAGCCGACGCCGACGAGGCCGTTGCCGTCGCCCACGACGACGAGCGCCGTGAAGCTGAAGCGACGGCCGCCCTTGACGACCTTCGAGACGCGGTTGATGGTCACAACGCGCTCGAGGAACTGGCTCTTCTCGGCGTCACGCCCACCACGGTCGCGGCTCGGGCCGCGGTCGCGGCTGCCACGACGGGCCTCGCGGGGCTCGTTCTGGGGAGCGCTCGCCGCGGCGGTCTCCACGGGTGCCTCTGCCACTGCAGCCACCTCGTTCTCCTTCTTGTTGTCGGTCACAGGCTCAGCCCCGCCTCTCGCGCACCATCGGCGATGGCGGCGACTCGGCCTGCGTACTTGTTGCCGCCGCGGTCGAAGACGACGGACTCGACGCCCGCCTCCTTCGCACGCTCGGCCACGAGCTCGCCGACCCGCTTCGCCTTCGCGGTCTTGTCACCGTCGAATGCGCGGAGGTCGGCCTCCATGGTGGATGCCGATGCCAGGGTGCGGCCGGCGGCGTCGTCGACGACCTGCACGAAGACGTGGCGGGCCGATCGGGTCACGACGAGGCGCGGACGCTCGACGGTGCCGACGATCTTCTTGCGAAGGCGGGTGTGGCGGCGCGAACGCGCAGCCGTCTTGGTCTTCACAGCCATGATTACTTACCTGACTTTCCGGCCTTGCGACGCACGACCTCGCCGGCGTAGCGGATGCCCTTGCCCTTGTACGGCTCGGGCTTCTTGATCTTGCGGATGTTGGCGGCGGTCTCGCCGACGGCCTGCTTGTCGATGCCCGCGACCGTGAGCTTGTTGTTGCCCTCGACGGTCAGCGTGATGCCGGCCGGCGGTTCGACGGTCACGGGGTGCGAGAAGCCGAGCGCGAACTCGACGGCGGAGCCCTTCTGGGCGACGCGGTACCCGGTGCCGACGATCTCGAGGCCCTTGGAGTAGCCCTCGGTGACACCGAGGATCTGGTTCGCGATGAGCGAGCGGGTCAGGCCGTGGCGCGAGCGCGAGTCGCGCTCGTCATCGGGGCGGGTGACGAGGACCTGGTTGTCCTCGATCTTCACCTCGATGGGCGTGGGCACGGTGAGCGTGAGCTCGCCCTTGGGGCCCTTGACGGTGACGGCCGCGCCGTCGACCGTGACGTCGACACCGGCGGGGATGTCGATGGGGAGTCGTCCGATTCGTGACATGGAACTACCACACGTAGGCGAGGACTTCCCCACCCACGCCCTTCTTCTCGGCCTGGCGGTCGGTCAGCAGACCGCTGGAGGTGGACAGGATCGCGACGCCGAGGCCGCCGAGCACCTTGGGGATCTCGGTCGACTTCGCGTAGACGCGGAGGCCGGGCTTCGAGACGCGCTTGATGCCCGCGATCGAGCGCTCGCGGTTCGGGCCGAACTTGAGCTGCAGCGTGAGCGTCGTGCCCACGCGAGCGTCGGTGACCTCGAAGCCGGCGATGTAGCCCTCGTTCTTGAGGATCTCGGCGATGTGCCCCTTGAGCTTCGAGTTCGGCATCGACACGGAGTCGTGGTGCGCCGAGTTCGCGTTGCGAAGGCGGGTCAGCATGTCAGCGACCGGGTCGGTCATCGTCATGACGGATGTTTCCTAACGTTCACCAGGTTTCAGCACCCGTTACACGAGTGATGACCTGTGGTGTGAGGCCCGGGCGGATGCCCCGGCCTGGTCGGATGCCGCGAGCGCGAGCTCGCGGCATCCGTGGATCAGCTGGCGGGCGTGGCCGACCGGAAGGGGAAGCCGAGCTGCTTGAGCAGCGCGCGGCCCTCTTCGTCGGTCTTGGCGGTGGTCACCACGGTGATGTCCATGCCGCGGACGCGGTCGATCTTGTCCTGGTCGATCTCGTGGAACACGGACTGCTCCGTGAGACCGAAGGTGTAGTTGCCGTTGCCGTCGAACTGGGCGTCCGACAGGCCGCGGAAGTCGCGGATGCGGGGCAGCGCGAGCGAGAGCAGGCGGTCGAGGAACTCCCACATGCGGTCGCCGCGGAGCGTCACGTGGGCGCCGATCGGCTGGCCCTCGCGGAGCTTGAACTGCGCGATGGACTTGCGGGCCTTCGTGACCTGCGGCTTCTGCCCGGTGATCTTCGTGAGGTCGGCGATCGCGCCGTCGATGATCTTGCCATCGCGGGCCGCCTCGCCGACGCCCATGTTCACCACGATCTTCACGAGACCCGGCACCTGGTGCACGTTGGTGTAGCCGTGCTCCTCGGTGAGGGACTTCGAGATCTCGGTCCGGTACTTGGTCTTCAGTCGCGGCTGGATTTTGCCAGCCTGCGTAGCCGTATCGGTCATTACAGGTCCTTACCTGACTTCTTGGCGTAGCGGACGCGGACGGTCTTCTGCACGCCGTCCTTCGTCACCGTCTCGTTGCGGAAGCCGACGCGGGTCGGCTTCTTCGACTCGGGGTCGACCAGCGCGACGTTCGACACGTGGATCGGCGCCTCGTGGGTCTCGATGCCGCCGGTCTTCGAACCGCGCTGCGTCTGGCCGACGCGGACGTGCTTCGTGACGAAGTTCACGCCCTCGACCACGACGCGGTTCTCGGCGACGAGCACCTCGATGACCTTGCCCTGCTTGCCGCGGTCTCCGCCGCGGGCCTGGCTGCGGCCCGAGATGACCTGCACGAGGTCACCCTTCTTGATGTTGGCCATGACTTAGATAACCTCCGGTGCCAGCGAGATGATCTTCATGAACTTCTTGTCGCGAAGCTCGCGACCGACCGGTCCGAAGATACGGGTGCCACGGGGGTCACCGTCGTTCTTCAGGATCACCGCGGCGTTCTCGTCGAACTTGATGTACGAGCCGTCGGGGCGACGGGTCTCCTTGACGGTGCGGACGATGACCGCCTTGACGACGTCGCCCTTCTTGACGTTGCCGCCGGGGATCGCGTCCTTGACGGTCGCGACGATGGTGTCGCCGAGGCCGGCGTACCGGCGCTTCGACCCACCGAGGACACGGATCGTGAGCAGCTCCTTGGCGCCGGTGTTGTCGGCGACCTTGAGTCGTGATTCCTGCTGAAGCACTTTGAACTCCTTCTTTCAAGCAAGCCCGAGGCTTACTTGGCCTTCTCGACGATCTCGACGAGGCGCCAGCGCTTGGTGGCGCTGAGGGGCCGGGTCTCGGTGATCACGACGAGGTCGCCGATGCCGGCGGTGTTCTGCTCGTCGTGCGCCTTGATCTTCGAGGTGCGGCGGATGACCTTGCCGTACAGCGGGTGCTTCACGCGGTCCTCGACCTCGACGACGATGGTCTTCTGCATCTTGTCGCTGACGACGTAGCCGCGTCGCACCTTGCGGTAGCCACGTGCATCGACGTCCTTGACGTCACGCTCGGCCGACTCGTGGCCAGTCGTCTCCTTGGCGGTTGCCATGACTAGGCCTCCTTCGTCTCTTCGGTCGCAGCTGCCTCATCGGCGGCCTTGGCCTTCTTGGTCTTCTTCTCGGCCTTGGCCGGAACCTCGACCGGCGCGGGCGTGGCCCGGATGCCGAGTTCGCGCTCGCGGATGACCGTGTAGATGCGCGCGATGTCGCGCTTGACCGCCCGGAGGCGGCCGTGGCTCTCGAGCTGGCCGGTGGCCGACTGGAAGCGCAGGTTGAACAGCTCTTCCTTGGCCTTCTTCAGCTCGTCGACGAGTCGCTCGTCTTCAAAGGTGTCGAGCTCGGTGGGGCTGAGCTCCTTGGTGCCGACGGCCATTATGCGTCGCCCTCCTCGCGCTTGATGATGCGTGCCTTGAGGGGCAGCTTGTGGATGGCACGGGTCATGGCCTCACGAGCGAGTTCCTCGGAGACGCCGGAGACCTCGAAGAGGACTCGACCCGGCTTGACGTTCGCGACCCACCACTCGGGCGAGCCCTTGCCGGAACCCATGCGGGTCTCGGCGGGCTTCTTCGTGAGCGGACGGTCGGGGTAGATGTTGATCCACACCTTGCCGCCGCGCTTGATGTGACGCGTCATGGCGATACGAGCGGACTCGATCTGACGGTTCGTCACGTACGCGGGGGTCAGCGCCTGGATGCCGAACTCACCGAAGGTGACCTTCGTGCCGCCGGTGGCGTGGCCCGAACGGCCGGGGTGGTGCTGCTTGCGGTACTTGACTCGACGGGGAATCAACATGGTTATGCCTCAACTCCTGCTGCCACCGGCTCCTGCGCCTTGGGCGCACGACGGGGACGGTCATTGCGGTCACCGCGCGAGGGCTTCTGCGAAGCCTGCTCGCGGGCGAGCTCCTTGTTGGTGATGTCGCCCTTGTAGATCCAGACCTTCACGCCGATGCGGCCGAAGGTGGTCTTGGCCTCGTAGAAGCCGTAGTCGATGTTCGCGCGGAGCGTGTGCAGGGGCACGCGGCCCTCGCGGTAGAACTCCGAGCGGCTCATCTCGGCGCCGCCGAGACGGCCGGACACCTGGATCCGGACGCCCTTGGCGCCGGCACGCTGCGCGCCCTGCAGGCCCTTGCGCATCGCGCGGCGGAAGGCCACACGTGCGGAGAGCTGCTCGGCGATGCCCTGTGCGACGAGCTGGGCGTCGGCCTCGGGGTTCTTCACCTCGAGGATGTTGAGCTGGATCTGCTTGCCGGTGAGCTTCTCGAGGTCGGCGCGGATGCGCTCGGCCTCGGCGCCGCGGCGGCCGATCACGATGCCGGGACGCGCCGTGTGGATGTCCACGCGGACGCGGTCACGGGTGCGCTCGATCTCGATGCGCGAGACTCCCGCGCGGTCGAGCGACGTCTGCAGCAGGCGGCGGATCTTGATGTCCTCCGCCAGGTAGTCGGCGTAGCGCTGTCCGGGCTTCGTCGAGTCTGAGAACCACCGCGACACGTGGTCGGTGGTGATGCCGAGACGGAAGCCGTACGGGTTGACCTTCTGACCCATTACTTCGTACCCTCCTCGGGCGTGGCGAGCACGACGGTGATGTGGCTCGTTCGCTTGTTGATGCGGAAGGCACGACCCTGCGCGCGCGGCTGGAATCGCTTGAGGGTGGTGCCCTCATCGACGAATGCGCGGCTGATGTAGAGGTCCTGCTCGTCCAGGTAGGTGTTCGTGGCATCGGCCTTGACGCGAGCGTTCGCGATGGCCGAGGCGACGAGCTTGTACACGGGCTCGCTCGCACCCTGGGGGGCGAACTTCAGGATGGCCAGGGCCTCCTGAGCCTGCTTGCCGCGGATCATGTTGACGACGCGGCGGGCCTTCATGGGGGTCACGCGGATGTGACGCACGCGTGCGATCGACTCCACCATTTCTTTCCTCCTTCACGCCACCGCGTCAGCGGCGGCGGCCCTTCTTGTCGTCCTTCACGTGTCCACGGAAGGTGCGGGTGGGCGCGAACTCGCCGAGCTTGTGGCCCACCATGGTCTCGGTGACGAACACCGGGATGTGCTTGCGGCCGTCGTGCACGGCGATCGTGTGCCCCAGCATGGCGGGGATGATCATCGAGCGACGCGACCAGGTCTTGATGACGTTCTTCGAACCGGCTTCGTTCTGGGTGACGACCTTGCGAAGCAGGTGGTCGTCGACGAAGGGGCCCTTCTTGAGACTGCGCGGCATCTTCTTCTACTCCTACTTGCGCTTCTTGCCGACGGTGCGACGACGGACGATGAGCTTGTCGCTCTCCTTGTTGGGGCGACGGGTGCGTCCCTCGGACTTGCCCCAGGGGCTGACCGGGTGGCGACCACCGGAGGTCTTGCCCTCACCACCACCGTGCGGGTGGTCGATCGGGTTCATCGCGACACCGCGGACGGTGGGGCGGACGCCCTTCCAGCGCTTGCGGCCGGCCTTGCCCCAGTTGATGTTCGACTGCTCGGCGTTGCCGACCTCGCCGACGGTCGCGCGGCAGCGCGCGTCGACGTTGCGGATCTCGCCCGAGGGCAGGCGCAGCTGGGCGTAGGGGCCGTCCTTCGCGACGAGTCGCACCGAGGTGCCGGCCGAGCGGGCCAGCTTGGCGCCGCCGCCGGGGCGGAGCTCGATCGCGTGCACGACGGTACCGGTGGGGATGTTGCGCAGCGGCAGGTTGTTGCCGGGCTTGATGTCGGCGTTGGGGCCGGACTCGATCGGGTCGCCCTGCTGCAGCTTGTTCGGCGCGAGGATGTAGCGCTTGGTGCCGTCCACGAAGTGGAGGAGCGCGATGCGAGCCGTGCGGTTGGGGTCGTACTCGATGTGCGCGACCTTGGCGGGCACGCCGTCCTTGTCGTTGCGACGGAAGTCGATCACGCGGTACTGGCGCTTGTGGCCACCACCGATGTGACGCGTCGTGATGCGGCCCTGGTTGTTGCGGCCACCGGTCTTCGACAGCGGGCGGAGCAGCGACTTCTCGGGCGTCGAGCGGGTGATCTCTGCGAAGTCCGCAACAGACGAACCGCGACGACCCGGGGTCGTGGGCTTGTACTTACGAATAGCCATGTTTTTCCTCTGCTCCCTAGCCGACAGCCGTGAAGATGTCGATCGAGCCGGACTTGAGGGTGACGATCGCGCGCTTGGTGTCCTTGCGCTTGCCCGTGCCGAAGCGAGTCCGGCGGGTCTTGCCCTGGCGGTTCAGGGTGTTGATCGACGCCACCTCGACGTTGAAGATCTTCTCGATGGCGAGCTTGATCTCGGTCTTGTTCGAGCGGGGGTCCACGGTGAACGTGTACTTGCCCTCGTCGATCAGGCCGTAGCTCTTCTCCGAGACGACGGGCGCGATGATGATGTCGCGCGGGTCCTTGTTGTGTGCGGCGCTCATGCGGAGACCTCTTCCTTCTTCGCCGACTTCGCGGCCACGAAGGCCTCGAGCGCGGCGGTGCTGAAGACGATGTCGTCGGAGACGAGCACGTCGTAGGCGTTCAGCTGGTCGACCTGCAGCACGTGCACGGTCGGGATGTTGCGAACGGCCCGCGCCGAGAGCTCCTCGTCACGCGTGAGCACGACGAGGTAGTGCTTGGCCGGTGCGATCGCACCGAGGAGCGCGACGGCGTCCTTCGTCTTGGGCGCCTCGCCGGCGGCGAACGTCTCGACGGCGTGGATGCGGCCGCCGCGTGCGCGGTCGGACAGCGAGCCGAGGAGCGCGGCGGCGATCATCTTCTTGGG
This sequence comes from Agromyces humi, assembly GCF_009720255.1. Lineage (GTDB taxonomy): Bacteria > Actinomycetota > Actinomycetes > Actinomycetales > Microbacteriaceae > Agromyces > Agromyces humi. Next base: position 12,408 of record NZ_WJSP02000021.1, read on the forward strand.
CGTCCGCTGCGAGTAGTCGCGCGGCTGCGGGCCGTGGACGATGCCACCGCCGGTCATCTGCGGGGCGCGGATCGAACCCTGACGGGCGCGGCCGGTGCCCTTCTGCTTGAACGGCTTGCGACCGGCGCCGGAGACCTCTCCGCGGGTCTTGGTCTTGTGCGTGCCCTGACGCGCTGCGGCGAGCTGGGCGACGACGACCTGGTGGATGAGCGGGACGTTGGTCTGCACGTCGAAGAGCTCGGCGGGCAGCTCGAACGAGCCGGACTTCTTGCCGGTCACGTCGAGCACGTCGATGGTGTTGGCGGTAGCCATGGACTACGCCCCCTTCACAGCGTTGCGGACGAAAACGAGACGGCCGCGAGCACCGGGAACCGCGCCCTTGACGAGCAGCAGGCCCTTCTCGGCGTCGACGGCGTGCACACGGAGGTTGAGCACGGTCACGCGCTCGCCACCCATGCGACCGGCCATGCGCATGCCCTTGAAGACACGGCTGGGGGTCGACGAAGCACCGATCGAACCGGGCTTGCGGTGGTTGCGGTGGGAACCGTGCGAGGCGGAGACGCCCTTGAAGTTGTGGCGCTTCATGACACCGGCGAAGCCCTTGCCCTTGCTCGTGCCGACGACGTCGACGAGCTGGCCGGCCTCGAAGGTGCCGTCTGCGGTGAGCTCCTGGCCGAGCTCGTAGCTCGACGCGTCAGCGGTGCGCACCTCGGCGAGGTGACGGCGCGGGGTGACGCCGGCGGCCTTGAAGTGGCCGGACGCGGGCTGGTTCACCTTGCGCGGGTCGATGGCGCCTGCGGCGATCTGCACGGCCTCGTAGCCGTCCTTCTCCGCGGTGCGGAGCTGGGTGACCACGTTCGGGGCGATCTCGATGACGGTGACCGGAACGAGCTTGTTGTTCTCGTCCCACACCTGGGTCATGCCGAGCTTGGTGCCGAGCAGACCCTTCACGTTCTTGGTAGCGGAAGACATCTGTTACCTCAGAGCTTGATCTCGATGTTGACGTCGGCCGGGAGGTCGAGGCGCATGAGCGAGTCGACGGCCTTGGGCGTCGGGTCCACGATGTCGATGAGACGCTTGTGGGTGCGCATCTCGAAGTGCTCGCGGCTGTCCTTGTACTTGTGGGGCGAGCGGATGACGCACACCACGTTCTTCTCGGTCGGAAGCGGCACGGGGCCGACGACCGTGGCGCCCGCGCGGGTCACCGTGTCGACGATCTTGCGCGCCGAGGTGTCGATGACCTCGTGGTCATACGACTTCAGTCGAATGCGGATCTTCTGTCCCGCCATTGCTGACTCTCTCTCTGTCAAGGCGTCTTACCCCTTCCGAGGGCATTGGACGCCGCGTAGCTACTCCGTGTGAAGCACCACTGTTCATCTGTCAAAGGCCGTGATCGAGCCTGTCGAAACCACCCCGCTGGCGCGGTGACCTCGGCACGCTCGACCCGTGAGCCCCACCGACCCCCGCGCTCGGGCGTGTCGCCCTCGCCGAACGGGCATGGCGGAACCATGCTCGAAAGTGGTTGTCGGTTGTGTGTTCTGCTGCCTGCGGCCTAGCCTGACCCGTGCGGCTCCGAGAGCTTTTTGGTGGCTATGCACTGCCTGGCAGTGATTCGAACGGCACGCAGCAAGGCACGCCGTTCGAAATGTTGAACTCATCGAGTTTGCCACAGTCGCGGGATCCGTGCAACCCGGGCGTGTCGCGCCGTCGCGGGTTCACAGGGAGGTCGCAGCCTCGGTGACGATGCGGCCCGGAACATGATGGAATCGAGGTCCACGACGACGGGAGTCCACATGGCCGAGCAGCCCCTCGAGCACGCGCACGCGGTCAGCGACCGCATCGCGCCCGGCAGCGTCTCGGTGACCCGGATCGCGCCACGACGATACGAGGGGCTCAACGAGCGCGGCGCCACGGTGACGATCGGCGGCGAGGAGCTCGAGGGCGAGCACTTCACGCCCGGCGAGCTCTTGAAGATCGCGCTCGTGGGCTGCGCCGGCCTGAGCGCCGACACCGTGGCCGCCCGCCGGCTCGGCGACGACTTCGCGATGACCATCTGGGCGCACGGTCGCTCGAATGAGGAGAACCGGTACCGGCGCATCGACGAGGAGATCCTGGTCGACCTCTCGGTGCTCGATCCCGAGGACCGCGACAAGCTCATCCACATCATGGACAAGGCGATCGAGCGCGGATGCACCGTGGCGCGGTCCATCGAGGACAGCGTCGAGCTGCGCACGACCATCGACGGCGTCGAAGTCTGATCAGCCGCCGTCTCCGCCGTGCTCGCACGCGACCTGCTGCTCGGCAGCGACGCCCGGCGCGACGAGCCCGGCGCCGACGACGGCGGCGACCAGCATCCCCAGCGTCCCGAGGAGCACGGCGGGACGACGCGACACCGGGTTGCTGCGAGTGCGGAACGGGTCCTCGATGAGCCGCTTCGAGAGCCCCGCGACCAGCAGCGACAGCACCACGAGCAGCACCATGGCCCACGCCGGGTTGGGCATGCCGATGAGGAACGGCGTGAACATGAAGATCGGCCAATGCCAGAGGTAGAGCGAGTACGACACGTCACCCATCCACTGCACCGGCTGGAGCCCCGCGAGCCGCGCGGTGGACCATCGGGTCGCGGGCATGCCGGCCCAGATGACGGCCATCGTGCCGGCGACGGGCAGCGCCGCCCACATGCCGGGGAACGCGTCATGGTCGCGGAAGGTCAGAATCGGCACCACGATGAGCGCGAGTCCCGCCCATGAGACGACCGTGCGCAGGGTCTCACGGCCGGCGAGGGGTGCAGCGGCGAGGAGCGCGAGCAGCCCGCCGGCGCCGAACTCCCACGTGCGAGCCGTGGTGGAGAAGTACGCCAGGTTGTGGTCGGCCGCCGTCAGCATGACGGCGTGGATGAGGGACGCGGCGGTCACCGCGCCGAGGATGACGAGCAGCACGGGCGCGATCGCCCGGCTCCGGCGGCGCGCGTACCAGATCGCGAGGATCAGCAGGAGCGGCCAGACGAGGTAGAACTGCTCCTCGACGGAGAGCGACCAGTAGTGCTGCACCGGGGTCGAGGCGAGGTCGGCGTAGGCGGGCGTCTGCGAGTCCGCGGCCAGCTGCCAGTTCTCGTAGTACAGGGCGCTGGCCACGATCTGGCGGAACCAGTCCGCCCAGTCGCGCTGCGGCACGAGTGCGAGTGTGGCCGCCGCGACGACGAGGAGCACGGTCACCGCGGCCGGCAGGATGCGGCGGGCCCTGCGGAGGTAGAACGCGCTGAGGTCGATGCGTCCGGCGCGCTCGTGCTCGCGGAGCAGCAGCCCGGTGATGAGGAAGCCGGAGACGACGAAGAAGACGTCGACGCCCATGTAGCCCGCAGGAGCGACCGCCGGCCAGCCGTGGTGGAGGACGACGGCCCCGACGGCCACGGCCCGGAGTGCTTGGATCTCGGGCCGTGTGGCGGTGGTGCGGGGCACTGGCGGAGCGGAAACGGCCATCCGTTCGAGGGTAACCCGTTCGGGGGGTGTGCCCGAATCCGCCGTCAACCGTTGACGCAACGGTCACGAGACGGTAACGCGGGGACGACGAAGGGGCCGGGCCGCGCCCGAGGTGGCGCAGACCCGACCCCGCCCTGGGGACGACGAAGGGCCGGGCCGCGCCCGAGGTGGCGCAGACCCGACCCCGCCGCGGGGACGACGAAGGGGCCGGGCCGCGAACGGCCCGACCCCTGTCGGTTCCGCACCCGCGAGGGGTGCGAAGGGTGTTACTTGACGATCTTCGTGACCGTGCCGGCGCCGACGGTGCGGCCACCCTCACGGATGGCGAAGCCGAGGCCCTCCTCCATGGCGATCGGCTGGATGAGCTCGACCGTCATGTCGGTGGTGTCGCCGGGCATGACCATCTCGGTGCCCTCGGGCAGCGTGATGACGCCGGTGACGTCGGTGGTGCGGAAGTAGAACTGCGGACGGTAGTTCGCGTAGAACGGGTTGTGACGCCCGCCCTCCTCCTTGGAGAGGATGTACGCGGTGCCCTCGAAGTTCGTGTGGGGCGTGACCGAGCCGGGGGCCACGACGACCTGGCCGCGCTCCACGTCCTCGCGCTTGGTGCCGCGGAGGAGCAGACCGCAGTTCTCGCCGGCCCAGGCCTCGTCGAGCTGCTTGTGGAACATCTCGATGCCGGTGACCGTGGTCTTCTGCGTCGGGCGGATGCCGACGATCTCGACCTCGGAGTTGATCTTCAGCGTGCCGCGCTCGGCGCGGCCCGTGACGACCGTGCCACGACCGGTGATGGTGAAGACGTCCTCGATCGGCATGAGGAACGGCTTGTCCTTGTCGCGCACCGGGTCGGGGATGCTGTTGTCGACGGCCTCCATGAGGTCGAGGATCGACTGGACCCACTTCTCGTCGCCCTCGAGCGCCTTGAGGCCCGAGACGCGGACGACCGGAGCGTCCTCGGCGAAGCCCTGGCTGGCGAGCAGCTCGGACACCTCGAGCTCGACGAGCTCCAGGATCTCCTCGTCGTCGACCATGTCGGCCTTGTTCAGCGCGACGAGCAGGTAGGGCACGCCGACCTGCTTGGCGAGCAGCACGTGCTCACGCGTCTGGGCCATCGGGCCGTCGGTCGCCGCGACCACGAGGATCGCGCCGTCCATCTGCGCCGCACCGGTGATCATGTTCTTGATGTAGTCGGCGTGACCAGGGGCGTCGACGTGCGCGTAGTGGCGCTTCGGCGTCTCGTACTCGACGTGCGAGATGTTGATCGTGATGCCGCGCTGACGCTCCTCGGGAGCCGAGTCGATCGACGCGAAGTCACGCTGCACGTTGGTGGCCGACGGGTACTTGTCGGCGAGCACCTTCGAGATCGCTGCGGTGAGCGTGGTCTTGCCGTGGTCGACGTGACCGATCGTACCGATGTTGACGTGCGGCTTGGTCCGCTCGAACTTGGCCTTAGCCACTGTGGGTCCTCCTCAGGACTCGTGTAGGAACCCCGGGCGCTGGATTGCGACCGGTGTGCTACGGGGGTTGTGTTGTTATGTTACGCGACCCGGCTGGGTCGTGCGGGCAGGGCCCGAGCTCCTACGAAGGAGCTATTCGCCCTTGTTCTTCTGGACGATCTCGTCGGCCACAGCCTTCGGGACCTCCGCGTAGCTCTCGAACTCCATCGAGTACACCGCACGGCCCGAGGTCTTCGACCGCAGGTCGCCGATGTAGCCGAACATCTCCGAGAGCGGGACGTGCGCACGCACGACCTTCACGCCGGCGGCATCCTCCATCGACTGGATCTGACCGCGACGCGAGTTCAGGTCGCCGATGACATCACCCATGTATTCCTCAGGGGTGCGGACCTCGACGGACATGAGCGGCTCGAGCAGAACCGGGTTCGCCTTCCGAGCGGCTTCCTTGAAGCCCATCGAGCCGGCGATCTTGAACGCCATCTCCGAGGAGTCGACGTCGTGGGCTGCGCCATCGAGCAGGATGCCCTTGACGCCGACCATCGGGTAACCGGCCAGGATGCCGTACTGCATGGCGTCCTGGAAGCCGGCGTCGACCGAGGGGATGTACTCGCGCGGAACGCGGCCACCACTGACCTTGTTCTCGAACTCGTACGTCTTGTCGGCCGTGATCTCGAGGGGCTCGAGCGCGAACTGGATCTTCGCGAACTGGCCCGAACCACCCGTCTGCTTCTTGTGGGTGTAGTCGTGCTTCTCGACGGCGCGCTTGATCGTCTCGCGGTAGGCCACCTGGGGCTTGCCGACGTTCGCCTCGACCTTGAACTCCCGCTTCATGCGGTCGACGAGGATGTCGAGGTGCAGCTCGCCCATGCCCTTGATGACGGTCTGGCCGGTCTCGGGGTTGAGCTCGGTGCGGAAGGTGGGGTCCTCCTCCGCGAGCTTCTGGATCGCAGTGCCGAGCTTCTCCTGGTCGGCCTTGGTCTTCGGCTCGATGGCGACCTCGATCACCGGGTTCGGGAACGTCATCGACTCGAGCACGACCTGCTTGTCGGGGTCGCACAGGGTGTCGCCGGTCGTCGTGTCCTTGAGGCCGATAACCGCGTAGATGTTGCCCGCGGTGACCGAGTCGACCGGGTTCTCCTTGTTGGCGTGCATCTGGAAGATCTTCCCGATGCGCTCCTTCTTGCCCTTGGTCGAGTTGATGACCTGGCCGCCGGAGTCGAGGTGACCGGAGTACACGCGGATGTAGGTGAGGCGACCGAAGAACGGGTGCACCGCCACCTTGAACGCGAGCGCGGCGAAGGGGTCGTTGGCGTCGGGGTGACGCTCGATGATCTCGTCCTCGTTGCGCGGGTTGCGACCCTCGACGGCCGGCACGTCGAGCGGCGACGGCAGGAAGTCGATGACCGCGTCGAGCATCGGCTGCACGCCGCGGTTCTTGAAGGCCGAGCCGCAGAGCACGGGGTAGATCTCGGAGTTGACCGTGAGCTTGCGGATGGCGCCCTTGATCTCGTCGATCGTGAGCTCCTCGCCGCCGAAGTACTTCTCGAGCAGCGCGTCGTCGGTCTCGGCGACGGTCTCGAGCAGCGCGTGGCGGTACTCGTCGGCCTTCTCCTTGAGGTCGGCGGGGATCTCCTGCACCTCGTACTTGGCACCCATCGTCACGTCGCCCTTGGCGTCGCCGGGCCACACGAGGGCCCGCATCTCGATGAGGTCGATGACGCCGACGAAGTCGCTCTCGGAGCCGATCGGCAGCTGGAGCACCAGCGGCTTCGCGCCGAGGCGCTTGATGATCGTGTCGACCGTGAAGTAGAAGTCCGCGCCGAGCTTGTCCATCTTGTTGACGAAGCAGATGCGGGGCACGTTGTACTTGTCGGCCTGGCGCCAGACCGTCTCGGACTGGGGCTCGACGCCCTCCTTGCCGTCGAAGACGGCGACCGCGCCGTCGAGCACGCGGAGCGAGCGCTCGACCTCGACCGTGAAGTCGACGTGGCCGGGGGTGTCGATGATGTTGATCTGGTTCTTGTTCCAGAAGCAGGTCACGGCGGCAGACGTGATCGTGATGCCGCGCTCCTTCTCCTGCTCCATCCAGTCGGTCGTCGAAGCGCCGTCGTGGGTCTCGCCGATCTTGTGGTTCACGCCCGTGTAGAACAGGATGCGCTCGGTGGTGGTGGTCTTGCCGGCATCGATGTGCGCCATGATGCCGATGTTGCGGACCTTGCTCAGGTCGGTGAGCACGTCTTGTGCCACGGGGGTTCCTCCGGATGGTTCAGGAAGGGCAGATGAGGGTGAGCGGATGCCGCGAGCCGCGGCCTGCGGCATCCGCTCTGCCGACTACCAGCGGTAGTGGGCGAAGGCGCGGTTCGACTCGGCCATCTTGTGGGTGTCCTCGCGGCGCTTGACCGCGGCACCGAGGCCGTTCGACGCGTCGAGGATCTCGTTGGTGAGACGCTCGGTCATCGTCTTCTCGCGACGGGCCTTCGCGTAGCTCGTGAGCCAGCGGAGGGCGAGGGTGTTGGCGCGGTGCGGCTTGACCTCGACGGGGACCTGGTAGGTCGAACCGCCGACGCGGCGCGAGCGCACCTCGAGGGTGGGGCGCACGTTGTCGAGCGCCTTCTTGAGGGTGGCGACGGCGTCCTGGCCGGACTTGGTCGCGACGTTCTCGAGCGCCTCGTAGACGATGCGCTGCGCGAGGTCCTTCTTGCCGTCGACGAGGATCTTGTTGACGAGCTGGCTGACGACCGGCGAGCCGTAGACGGGGTCGGCGACGACGGGGCGCTTCGGAGCGGGTCCCTTGCGAGGCATTACTTCTTCTCCATCTTCGCGCCGTAGCGGCTACGAGCCTGCTTGCGGTTCTTGACGGCCTGCGTGTCGAGCGCGCCGCGGATGATCTTGTAGCGCACGCCGGGGAGGTCCTTCACACGACCGCCGCGCACGAGCACCATCGAGTGCTCCTGCAGGTTGTGGCCCTCACCGGGGATGTAGGCCGTGACCTCGGTGCCGTTCGAGAGCTTCACACGGGCGACCTTGCGGAGCGCGGAGTTCGGCTTCTTCGGGGTGGTGGTGTACACACGCGTGCACACGCCGCGCTGCTGGGGGTTGGCCTTCAGGGCGGGAGCCTTGGTCTTGGTGACCTTCGGCGAGCGACCCTTGCGGACCAACTGCTGAATGGTTGGCACTGCTTCTCCTTGTTGATGCTGCACGGTGACAGCGTTGATGGATTTCACATCACGACCCACCGGCACCGCGGAACCGCAGCGCCTTGGAGTGGTGGGTATGCCGTGGGGGCGACCGTCGAGGTGCCCTTGGAGTGTGCGTTCTGCCGAGAACCGGGATGTGCACCGCCGTGACCATTGCTGGTCGATCGGCAGGCACGATTCAAGCGCGCGTCAACGCGCACACCCGATCAATGGTAATGCCGCGTAACCTTGCGGTCAAATGGGGCGGATGCCGCGGGCCGCATGTTCTCCGCAGGCGGAATGCGCCGGCCGGCTCGGCGGCACCGCCTGACGCCCGCGCGGGCGCCTCACGACGGGCCCGGCCATCCCGGCGCGTCGAGCTCCCGGTCGAGGTCGGCGAGCAGCTCCTCGACCTGCGGCTCGACGTAGGCGACGACCGCCGCGGCGATGCGCTCGCGGTGCTGGGCGAGCTCCACGCAGATGCGGCGCCCGAGCTGCTTCGCGAACTCGTCGGCGAGGCGCACCTCCTCGCGGAGCGCCTCCTTCTCCTCCATCGTGAACGGCCGTGGCGCCGGCTCGTTCGCCTCGGCGGCGGTGTCGGCCTCGAGTCCGGTCAGGGTGAACAGGAACGGCTGGTCGGGCACCGGCTCGGGGTCGAGGTCGAGGCCGAGGAACTCGGGGTCGAGCCCCTCCCCCGCCCGGTACGGGCGACGTGCCTTGCGCTCCTCGGCGAGGCGGATCTCGCGGTGCAGCATCGGCAGGTTCCGCGCGGTGTAGTCGTCGACGGCCGCGTCGATGATGCCCTTCATGCGCATCGAGAACGCGTGCTGCACCGGATGCGGCACGTCGACGTCGAGGCCGGCAGCGGCGAGCGCGTGCGCGACCACGCAACCGGTCGCGAGTCAAGCCGGTGATCGACGCCGCCTACTGACGTAACGTGCATCGGGCGACGCGATCGGAGGGCCGCCATGCGCCTCGTCATCATCGGAGCCACCGGCAACATCGGCACGGCGGTGGTGCAGCCCCTCACGGGCGAGCTCACCGGCGCGGCGGAGCCGAAGGCGCCGATGGCCCCTCGCACGCTGAGCCTCACGTACACGAGCGATCCCGGCATCGACGCGCAGGTGGCCTACGTGCTCACCTATTGGAGCAGCTACAACTCGGGCGCCTACCCGGTCATCTCCGGCTACGACTGTGCGAACTTCGCGAGCCAGTCGCTGATCGCCCGTGGCTGGGCGACGGACGGCGACTGGTACTACGACGGCGGCACCGGTGCGATGTCGCCGAGCTGGTCGAGCTCGACCGCACTCCGCGACTACCTGCGCGGCCGCACCGACCGGGCCACCGAGCTCGAGGACTCGCAGCGTGCGCTCGTGAAGGTCGGCGACATCGCCCAGTTCGACTGGGACGGCTCGGGCGACCGCGACCACACCGCGGTCGTCACGCGGGTGGAGCACTCGGCCGACGGCACCAAGGTCTGGGTCGGCGGTCACACGAAGGACGCCGACTACTGGGACGTGGATGAGGCGCTCGCCAACGGCGGCGGCTCAGTGCACTACTTCTCGATCCGCTGATCCATCCGCTGATCGATCCGCTGGCCGCCCGCGACCGTCGACGGGACGATCGACACCGGCACCGCCGTGTCGACGACGACGACCGACCGCGCCGGCAGCACCAGCGCCTCCGCCTCGGTCGGCACCGGGTCGCCCCCGAGCGAGCCCGAGTGGAGGAGCACGCGACCGGCGAGCGTCGTCGCCGCGCCGGCGGGAGCCAGGTTCACCGCGATCACGAGTGAGCCGCGGTGCACGAGCACCGTCCGCGCGGCCTCGTCGACCTCCACGTGCGTGGCCAGCATCGACGGGTCGGTGAGCTCGGGTCGTCGCCGCCGCAATGCGATGAGCCGCCGGTACCAGCGCAGCATCCGCGTATGGATCGTCTCGGCATCGCGCTCGGCATCGCCCTCGGCATCGCCCTCGGCGTCAGGATACGGCTCGCCCCAGTCGAGCTTCGACCGCCGGAATGTCTCGGGGTCCTGCGGGTCGGGCACCACGGCCGGGTCCCACCCCATGCGCGCGAACTCGGCGATGCGACCCTCGGCGGTGGCCCGTCCGAGCTCGGGCTCGGGGTGCGACGTGAAGAACTGCCACGGCGTGGACGCGGCCCACTCCTCACCCATGAACAGCATGGGGGTGAACGGCGAGAGCAGGGTGAGCGCCGCGGCGATCGCGAGGCCGCCTTCGTCGACGGATGCCGCGAGCCGGTCGCCGGCGGCCCGGTTGCCGACCTGGTCGTGGTCCTGGTCGAACACGACGAGCCGCCAGGCGGGCGTCCGCTCGCGGTCGATCGGCCGGCCGTGCACGCGACCCCGGAAGCTCGACCAGGTGCCGGCGTGGAAGAACCCGCGCTCGAACACGTCGCGGAGCGCGGTGAGCGGCGCGAAGTCGGCGTAGTAGCCGACGGTCTCGCCCGACACGGCGACGTGCACGGCGTGGTGGAAGTCGTCGCTCCACTGGGCGGTGACACCCGTGCCGTGCGCCTCGCGGGGGCGGATCGTCCTCGGGTCGTTGAGGTCGCTCTCGGCGATGAGCGTGAGCGGCCGGCCGACGTGCGCCGAGAGGGCGTCGACCTCGGTGGCGAGCTCCTCGAGCAGGTGCACGGCGCCGTGGTCGACGAGCGCGTGCACGGCGTCGAGCCGCAGGCCGTCGACGTGGAAGTCGCGCAGCCACATCAGCGCGTTGTCGATGATGAACCGGCGCACCTCACCGGAGTCGGGGCCGTCGAGGTTGACGGAGGCGCCCCACGTGTTGGCGCGCGCGTCGTGCAGGTAGGGGCCGTACTCGGGCAGGTAGTTGCCGCTCGGGCCGAGGTGGTTGTAGACGACGTCCTGGATCACGGCGAGCCCGCGCACATGGCACGCATCGACGAAGCGCTGGTACGCGTCGGGCCCGCCGTAGGCCTCGTGCACGGCGTACCAGAGCACGCCGTCGTAGCCCCAGTTGTGGGTGCCGTTGAACGCGTTGACAGGCAGCACCTCGACGGCGTCGACGCCGAGCTCGACGAGGTGGTCGAGTCGTTCGATCGCCGAGTCGAGCGTCCCGTCGGGCGTGAACGTGCCGAGGTGCAGTTCGTAGATCACCGTGCCGGCGAGCTGTCGCCCGGTCCAGCCGCGGTCCTGCCACTCGTGCGCGCCGGGATCGAAGACGCGTGAGAGCCCGTGCACGCCGTCGGGCTGGCGCCGCGACCGTGGGTCGGGCCGGGGCGTGTCGGCGTCGTCGATGAGGTAGCCGTAGTCGCGGCCGTCGCCGGCGACCGTCCACCAGCCGTCGTCGTCGGCGGTCATCGGATGCCTCGTGCCGTCGAGTTGCAGGGTCATCCGGGTCGCTCGCGGCGCCCACACGCGGAACTCGGTCACGCCAATCCTCCCTCTTCGACGAGCAGTGCCACCGGGTAGTCGCGCAGCACCTCGGCCAGGTGCAGCACACCGCCCTGGTGATGGCGTCCGGTGAGCACGTCGGTGACTGGCGCGCTGCCCACGTCGACGACGGTGTCGCCCCAGCCGCCGCGAGCCGCGAGACGGATGGGCAGGCGGGTGGCCAGGGTGATCGCGCCGCCCCGGTCGAAGGCGACGAGGTGGTCGGCGGCTGCGCCGGATGCCGTCAGCGGCATATAGTCCTCGAAGAGCTCGGGGCGGTCGCGTCGCAGTCGGAGCCCACGACTCGTGACGAGGAGCTTCGCCGCACCCGACGCGTCGACCGGAGGCCGCGCGCCCGCGTCGAGCGCGGCCAGCATCCGCCGTCGCGCACCGAAGTCGACGGGGCGCCGGTTGTCGGGGTCCACGAGCGACTGCTCCCACAGCTCGCTGCCCTGGTACACGTCGGGCACGCCCGGTGCGGTGAGCTGCAGCAGCTTCGCGCTGAGTCCGTTCGACCAGCCCGGCGCCTCGAGTCGCGCCACGAGCCGGGCGACCACCGCGCGCACGCGATCGTCGTCGAACGCCGCGTCGACGAGGGCGTGCATCCGTTCCTCGAAGGCGGCATCGGGCGCGGCCCACCCCGTGGAGTTCCCCGCCTCCCGGGCGGCCTT